>NZ_JBHYWP010000095.1:11720-32248 GCF_042751845.1 Streptomyces sp. NPDC059398
CGGCGCGAGACCTCGTCGCTGGCCCCCCGCGCGCCGGGGCGTGCGCGAGCGAGCCTGGCGGGGGGGTGGGGGGGGGGGGGGGGGGCGCACAGACCCCCCCCCCCCCCTCGGATCCGTCCTGGCCGCCCAGGACCGTACAGTGTCCCGGGGAGCCGACCCCACTCCCACCAGCCGCTTCGCCGTCGCAGCGGTACGAAGACGCAGCCCCACTCCCCGCGCGAGGAGCCCGCCACGCCATGGCCGAGCACGCCGATCACCCCGCCTACCCCGTAGGACTCCGTCTCTCCGGCCGGCGCGTCGTCGTCATCGGCGGCGGCCAGGTCGCCCAGCGCCGGCTGCCCGCGCTCATCGCGGCCGGCGCCGACGTCCGGCTCGTCTCGCCGTCCGCCACCCCCTCGGTCGAGGCCATGGTCTCGGCGGGCGAGATCACCTGGGAGCGGCGGCGTTACGCGGAAGGCGACCTGGCCGGGGCCTGGTACGTACTGATCGCGACCGGCGACACCGCGGCCAACGAAACGGCGTCGGCCGAGGCAGAGCAGCACCGCGTCTGGTGCGTACGGAGCGACGACGCCGCCGCTGCCACCGCCTGGACACCCGCCACCGGGCGCAGCGAAGGCGTGACCGTCGCCGTTCTCACCGGCCATGACCCGCGTCGTTCGGCAGCCGTGCGGGACGCCGTCGTGGAGGGCCTGCGGGACGGAACGCTCGCGCCGCGCCAGCGCGGCCGCGGCGCCGGCGTCGCCCTGGTCGGCGGCGGTCCCGGCGACCCCGACCTGATCACCGTGCGCGGACGGCGTCTCCTCGCCGAGGCGGACGTCGTCATCGCCGACCGGCTCGGCCCGCGCGACCTGCTCGACGAACTGCCCCCGCACGTCGAGGTCATCGACGCCGCGAAGATCCCGTACGGCCGGTTCATGGCCCAGGAAGCCATCAACAACGCGCTCGTCGAGCACGCCAGGGCCGGAAAGGCCGTCGTACGGCTCAAGGGCGGCGACCCGTTCGTCTTCGGCCGGGGGATGGAGGAGGCCGAGGCGCTCGCCGCCGCGGGCATCGCGTGCACCGTGGTACCGGGAATCTCCAGCTCCATCAGCGTCCCGGGAGCCGCCGGGATCCCGGTGACCCACCGCGGTGTCGCCCATGAGTTCACGGTCGTCAGCGGCCATGTGGCCCCCGACGACGAGAGGTCGCTGGTCGACTGGGCCGCCCTCGCCACGCTGCGCGGCACCCTCGTCGTACTGATGGGGGTCGACAAGATCGGCGCCATCGCCGATGCCCTGATCGCCCACGGCAAGAGCCCGGACACCCCCGTGGCGCTCGTCCAGGAGGGCACCACGACCGCCCAGCGCCGGGTCGACGCGACACTCGCGAGCGTGGGGGAGACGGCCAGGTCCGAAGGGGTGCGCCCGCCCGCCGTCATCGTCATCGGCCCGGTCGTCCGGGTCGGGCCGCCGTACGACCGCCCATGAACCGTTCCGTGCCCAGCCGTTGGCACCCCGACCAGGACAAGGCAGTATCACCCTGTGGCTGATCTCATCACTGTCGATGACCCCGATGACCCGCGCCTGCGTGACTACACGGGCCTCACCGACGTCGAACTCCGGCGCAGGCGCGAACCCGTCGAGGGCCTCTTCATCGCCGAGGGTGAGAAGGTCATCCGCCGGGCCAGGCTCGCCGGTTACGAGATGCGGTCGATGCTGCTGTCGGCCAAGTGGGTCGACGTGATGCGGGACGTCATCGACGAGGTCCCGGCCCCGGTGTACGCCGTCAGCCCCGACCTCGCCGAACAGGTCACCGGCTACCACGTGCACCGCGGCGCCCTCGCCTCCATGCAGCGCAAGCCGCTCCCGAGCTCCGACGAACTCCTCGCCAGGACCCGCAAGATCGTCGTCATGGAGTCGGTCAACGACCACACCAACATCGGCGCGATCTTCCGCAGCGCCGCGGCGCTCGGCATGGACGCGGTACTGCTCTCGCCGGACTGCGCCGACCCGCTCTACCGGCGCTCCGTCAAGGTCTCCATGGGCGCGGTCTTCTCGGTGCCCTACGCCCGTCTCGAATCCTGGCCCAGGGGCCTGGAGACCGTGCGGGAAGCGGGCTTCAAGCTGCTCGCCCTCACCCCCGACGCGAAGGCGTCGGATATCGACGAGGCCGCACCGCACCGGGTCGACCGGGTCGCGCTGATGCTCGGCGCGGAGGGCGAAGGGCTGTCGACCCAGGCGCTCGTCGCGGCTGACGAATGGGTACGGATCCCGATGGCGCACGGCGTGGACTCGCTGAACGTGGGCGCCGCCGCTGCCGTCGCCTTCTACGCGGTGGCGACGGGCCGCCCGCAGAGCTGACGCGACCCGTATCCGTATCCCGGTCCGCCCGGCCGTGATGCCGGACAGGGGCGCGGGGGACCGGGCCGGTGGAGTACGGCCGACCGGGCCGGTGTGAAGTACGGCCGACCGGACCGCCCTCAGAACTGCTGCGCTGCCGCGATTCCGAGCAGGACGATCAGCGTCACCACGACGAAGACGATCAGCCGCTGCCGCATCATCCGCGGGCTGGGCCCGGTCCTGCGGCCGGCCGACGTCGGCCGCCCGGTGCCCGACCTCGGCCCGGTGCGGCTGCCCGTACGGCCCGCCGACCGGGTGGCGCCACGCGGCGGCCCCGGCCGGGAGCCACCGTGCGACCCCGCCGGGCGGGGCGCCCCGGGGCGTGGCGCGGGCGGTCTCGGCGTCTGCGGCCTGGAGCCGTGCGGCCTGGGGGTCTGTGCGCCATCCGCGCGGCGCGGCGGAGCGTGCTGCTCGGTCGGCGGCGCGGCGATCCGCCCCGTGGGCCGGTCCGCCTCCTGCTCGCGGCGCTGCGCCGGCGTCCGGCCCTCGGAGAGCCCCTGCGCCTCCCGGGCGGCGATCTCCTTGAGCCGCATGGACAGTTGGAGGGTGGAGGGGCGGTCCTCGGGATCCTTGGCGAGGCAGGCCCGCACCAGGGGCGCCAGGGCGTCGTGCACGTCGTACAGATGCGGCTCCTCATGCACCACGCGGTAGAGCATCACCTCGGAACTGCCGTGTCCGAACGGCGAGTCGGCCGTCGCCGCGTAGGCGAGAGTGGCGCCCAGCGCGAAGACATCCGTCGCCGGGGTGACCGTGGCACCGCGTACCTGCTCGGGCGCCAGGAACCCCGGTGAGCCGACCGCCGTACCGACGTGGGTGAGGGTGCTCGCCCCGGTCGCCCAGGCGATACCGAAGTCGATGATCCGGGGGCCCTTCGGCGAGAGCAGGATGTTCGACGGCTTCAGGTCGCGGTGGACGACCCCGGCCTCATGGACCGCCACGAGCCCCTCGGAGAGCGCGGCCCCGATGGAGGCCACATCGGCGGCGGACAGCGGCCCTTCGTCGGCCACCTTGTCGTGCAAGGAAGGACCGGGTACGTACTGGGTCGCGAACCACGGGCGGTCGGCCTCCAGATCGGCCGCGACCAGCCGGGCCGTGCACCCGCCCCTGATCCGCCGGGCCGCCGACACCTCACGGGCGAACCGCGACCGGAACTCCTGGTCCTCGGCCAGATCCGGCCGGATCACCTTGAGCGCCACCCGCTGCCCCCGCCGGTCGGAGCCGAGGTAGACGACACCCATGCCGCCCGCGCCCAGCCGCCGGTGAAGCCTGAACGAGCCGACGACACGCGGATCCTCGCGCCGGAGCCGCATCATCGTCATGTCCATCCCCGCTGCCCGGTCCGTCTGACGAGGCACAGCTTACGTACCCGCGGGCAGGTGTGCTCATAGGCCGCGCCCTCTCGCCCGGATCGGTTACCCTCCCCGGCGGCTCGTGGTGAGGCGCGGTCACCTCCCGGCCCCTCCGGCCACCTTGGGCCGGAGCGGATCCCAAAGGCCCTCCGCAGAAGGCATATTGGGCCCCTCTCCGGCGGTCGGCCGGTACGGGGCACGGGTACACCGGACACCGTCCGCACCCCGTCCGCGGAGGCCGCCGGGCCAGGACGGCAGGCGGTCACAAGGCCCTGCGGAGGGCCACCGGAAGTGAGTGAAGTCACCCGCTCGGGCACCTCCCGGGCCCCTTGGCCACGGCCCGCCCGGCATCGCGGAGCGCTGCCCTCCGGTTCGCCGGGCGGCGGACGCGGGCGCGGACGGCCGGCGTGCGGGGGCGCCGTTCCCCGGTCGTCCCCGGGCGGCGCTCCCTCGGGGAAGTCCCGCAGGCGTACTGCCGGGTTCTCCACCCAGGGGAGTAGTCCGACACGCGGAGGCTCATCCTCCTGGAGGCCCGGTATTCGGTACGCGGGCATGACGACCGCCTCCCTTCCCGCCCCTAGATTTGAGGTCAAGCGGCGGGTGCAGCACTCGTCCCCCGAGGTCAGCACTCGCCGCTTGCCGAACCGACAGGAGAGGGACCCGGGACCATGGCCGACACCGCAGCGCGGACGGTGCTCCGCACGCAGGGGCGAAGGGCGTACACCGCGCTCGGCGCCCGCAGCTCCGGTACCCGTCACCCGCTGGTGGCGACCGCCATGGTCCTTCCCCTCGCCGCACTGCTGATGTTCGTCTTCGGAGGCTGGCAGGCAGTGGTCACACAGGCGTCGTCCGTGGGCGTGATGCTGGGGCGCTGAGCGGCGCCCCGGGTCCGGGAGAGCGGTCCGGGCCAGGGACATCCGGCCAACAACCCCGTGGGGACGGGGGTGCGGCGGACGGCAGCGTTTGTCCGGTCAGCTGGGGAGCTGGCCGGACATCGCGCTGTCCGGGGCCGCGCCGTTCACCCCGGGACCGGGCATCACGCGGACTCCCGCCCAGACACTCCCGCCACAGACCGGCCGAATGCCGCCCCACCACCCGCCTGCTTCCCTCACCACCCGCTGCGGCAGGCCCCACCACCCGCCTGCTTCCCTCACCACCCGCTGCGGCAGGCCCCACCACCGGCCTGCTTCCCTCACTACTGGCCTGTCGTAAGCGCCCGCACGGGCCCACCACCGGCCCGCGACCGGCCCACCGACGGGGAGACCATGACCGCAACCGCCCGGATACGCGTGCTCGCCGCCGCCGCCGATCGCGCCGCCCACCCCAACGGCGACCGGCCCCCCAGCCGCGACGGGCACCCCACGCACGCACCGTGCCCCGACTGCGGCCGCGCGGCGACCGTCCTCACCGACCGCCCGGACGGCGCCGTCGTGCGGCACGGCTCCGCAGTGGCCAAGGCGCACGCGGCCGACACGGACCGGGCGGCGCTCGCGGTACGGGTGGGGGTCGCCGCCCATCCGCTCCTGGCGGGCGTCCTGCTGCCGCCGCTCGGCGGACCCGTAGGTGGCACGGCCGGACCGGAGGTCCTCACGGTGTGGCCCCGCGGCGCGCCCGTCGACCCCGAGGCCCCGGACGCCGCGCCCTGGGAGGAGGCCGCAGCGCTGCTCGCCCGGCTGCACTCGGTGGAGCCCGCCGCGCTGCCCGGTCCGCTGCCCCCGATGCGGGGCCCGGCCAAGGCGGCCCGTGCGCTGGCCCGGATGCGGGCGGCGGACCCCGGGCCGGCGGCGGAGCCCGTACTGAGAGCCTGGCACGGTCTGCCGGGCTGGGCCCGCGACGAGGCGCCCGCACCCCGGGGCTCCTTCCTCTGCCACGGCGATCTGCACCTCGGCCAGCTCGTCCGGCATCCGGTCGACGGGGGACCCTGGCAGCTGATCGACGTGGACGATCTCGGCCTGGGCGAACCCGCCTGGGATCTGGCCCGTCCCGCCGCCTGGTACGCGGCCGGGCTGCTGGCGCCCGGCACCTGGGCGCGGTTCCTCGCCGCGTACCGGGCGGCCGGCGGTCCGGCCGTGTGCTCCGACGGCGACCCCTGGCCCGAACTGGACGTACCCGCAAGGACGCTGACCGTCCAGGCCGCCGCTCTCGCCCTGGCCAAGTCGGCGGCCGCAGGCAGACCGCTGGACGGTGCCGAGCGGATGATGCTCGACTCGTGTGCCCGAATCGCCGGTGTCCCGGCCGAGTTGGCGCCCGGAGCGGCGTCGTAGGGTGAGCCGTCCTGATCCGACGGCGAGGAGTCGTACCGATGCAGTGTCCCAAGTGCCATGCCCCGATGCACACATACAACCGCAGTGGCGTCCAGATCGAGCAGTGCAGCGGCTGCCGGGGGATATTCCTCGACTACGGGGAGCTGGAGTCGCTGACCAGTCTTGAGGCCCAGTGGGGCCAGCAGCCGCCGCCACAGGCGTACCCGGCCCCGCCGCAGGCGCCGGTATGGGGCGCCCCGCAGCAGCACGGCGGCCACTACGGCGGTCACCACGGGGGCCATCACGGCCACCACAACAGGGGCTTCGGCCACATGCTCTTCTCCTCCTGACCAAGGGGGACAGGAGCCGGGAACAACAGAAAACCCCCGGCCGTGGAGACGGCCGGGGGTTTCTCATCCGGTGCGCGATACTGGGATTGAACCAGTGACCTCTTCCGTGTCAGGGAAGCGCTCTCCCGCTGAGCTAATCGCGCGGGATCGTTCGTACAGCATTTCCGAACAGCGTTACTGCGTGCGCGATACTGGGATTGAACCAGTGACCTCTTCCGTGTCAGGGAAGCGCTCTCCCGCTGAGCTAATCGCGCGGGACGGAAACCCGGCCGAAGCAGGGATCCAGTGGACGATACTGGGATTGAACCAGTGACCTCTTCCGTGTCAGGGAAGCGCTCTCCCGCTGAGCTAATCGTCCTTGGAGGTGGAGACGGGATTTGAACCCGTGTAGACGGCTTTGCAGGCCGTTGCCTCGCCTCTCGGCCACTCCACCAGGAGCACGGGGGTTCGGGAAGATCCCCCGGTTCTGCGAGCGGACGACCAGGTTCGAACTGGCGACCTCAACCTTGGCAAGGTTGCGCTCTACCAACTGAGCTACGTCCGCTTGTCATTCCCGGGGCGTTTGCGCGCCCCGGCGACATGTTGAACTCTAGCGG
The DNA here is from genome assembly GCF_042751845.1 of Streptomyces sp. NPDC059398. Classification (NCBI taxonomy): domain Bacteria; kingdom Bacillati; phylum Actinomycetota; class Actinomycetes; order Kitasatosporales; family Streptomycetaceae; genus Streptomyces; species Streptomyces sp. NPDC059398. The sequence goes on from NZ_JBHYWP010000095.1 coordinate 18,637, forward strand.
ATTCCCGGGCCAGCACAAAAACGCGTTTGCGCAGCGTGCTGCGGTGCGTTCGCACCGGAGCGGCTTTCCGGCGGCCCGTCCTAGACTCGCCGGTGTGCACCGCCTCACTCCACTTGCCCGCTTCGGCGGCCGCGTCGCCCGTGACCTGCGCGATGTCACCAGCGACCCGGCCGCCCTGGACTCCGCGGGCTTCTGGGCGGTGGCCGCGGATTTCGAGGGCGGGATCGTCTGCGCCCGCTTCGGAGACGTACGCGAGGAACCGGTGCCGGCGGCGCTCCCCGGGCGGTGGCAGGGGCCGGCCGCCGGTGACTGGACGTCCTCGCTCGACCGCGACGCGTACACGGCCGGGGTCCGCCGCATCCGCGCGCGGATCGCCGATGGCGAGGTCTACCAGGCCAACCTCTGCCGGGTCCTCACAGCCCCGCTGCCCGATTCCGCAGCTGCCGACATCGACGCCCTGACCGCTCTGCTCGCCCGTGGCAACCCGGCACCCTACGCCGGGACGATCCGGCTGCCCGCCCACGGTGTCGAGATCGCCACCGCGTCGCCCGAGCTGTATCTGCGCCGCTCGGGGCGGACCGTGGAGTCCGGCCCGATCAAGGGGACCGGGCGCACCGCCGCCGACCTGCTGGAGAAGGACCACGCGGAGAACGTGATGATCGTGGACCTCGTCCGCAACGATCTCGGCCGGGTCTGTGCCACCGGCTCGGTGGATGTGCCGCAGCTCTGCGCGGTCGAGCAGCACCCCGGTCTCGTCCACCTCGTCTCCACGGTCCGCGGGGAGCTGGCCGATGGAGTGGGGTGGAGCCGCCTCCTCGCGGACACCTTCCCGCCGGGCTCGGTGACCGGGGCGCCCAAGTCGAGTGCGCTGCGCATCATCGGGGCGCTGGAGACCGCGGAGCGCGGGCCGTACTGCGGGGCCGTCGGCTGGGTCGACGCCGACCGCGGCACGGCCGAGCTGGCGGTCGGTATCCGGACGTTCTGGATCGACCGCACCGACGGCCGCGGGCCGGTCCTGCGCTTCGGCACCGGCGCCGGGATCACCTGGGGCTCCGACCCGGCACGCGAATGGGACGAGACGGAACTCAAGGCCGGCCGCCTCCTCGCGATAGCGTCCGGGGCGAAAGAGACGACCGGAAGGACCACTCCATGAAGATCTGGGTCAACGGCGGGCTGCGGGACGCGGACACCGCGCTGGTCTCGGTCCTCGACCACGGGCTGACCGTGGGCGACGGCATCTTCGAGACCGTCAAGGCGACCGGGGGGCGCCCCTTCGCGCTCACCCGGCACCTGGACCGGCTGGCCCGCTCGGCCCGGGGTCTCGGCCTGCCCGCCCCCGACCTGGACGAGGTGCGCCGCGCCTGCACGGCCGTGCTCGAAGCCGACCCGGTGGCGCTCGGCCGGCTGCGGATCACGTACACCGGCGGGCTCTCGCCGCTCGGCTCCGACCGCGGCGACGCGGGCCCGACCTTGGTCGTCGCCCTGGGCGGGACCACGCGCCGCCCCGACACCACCGCCGCGGTCACCGTCCCCTGGACGCGCAACGAGCGCGGCGCGCTGGCCGGGCTGAAGACCACCTCGTACGCGGAGAACGTCGTCGCGCTCGCGCGGGCGCACGAACAGGGTGCGACGGAGGCGCTGTTCGCCAACACCACGGGCGCGCTCTGCGAGGGCACGGGCTCCAACGTCTTCGTCGTGATCGAGGGCGAACTGCACACCCCGCCGCTCGCATCGGGCTGTCTGGCCGGTATCACCCGGGCACTGGCTGTGGAGTGGACCGGAGCGCGGGAGACCGAACTGCCGCTGGACGTCCTGGAGCGGGCCGATGAGATCTTCCTGACCTCGACGCTCCGCGACGTACAGGCCGTCCACCGGATCGACGGGCGCCAACTGGCCGACGCACCCGGCCCGGTGACCGCGAAGGCCATGCGGATCTGGGACGAGCGCGCGGCGCAGCGGCTGGACCCCTGAGGCGTACGCGCGGCGACCCTGAGCCGTTTTCACGGCAGCGCGGATGACGTGCGGCCGCCGGGCGGGTACAACTCGCCTGGTGACCACGACTCTGCGGCCGACCGGGCCGCTTCAGCAGGGCGCGGACGGCGCCAAGGCACGCTCCTACGAGGTCCGCGTGAACAGCCGGCCGGTGGGCGCGGTCGACCTCCGTACGGACCAGACGTACGGGCCGGTCTGCGGTGTGATCGGCGGGCTGCGGATCGAGGAGCAGGACCGGGGGCGCGGCCGGGGAACCGTCGCCGCGCTCGCCGCCGAGGAAGTGCTGCGCGGCTGGGGCTGCGCACAGGTACGCATCGCCGTGCTCGCCGACGCCGCGGCCGCCCTGCGGATGGCCGATGCCCTCGGCTACACGCTCCACAACAGCCACCTGATGAAGGAACTCCCCGCGCGGCCGCCGGAACTGCCCGCGGGTGTCGAGGGCCGCCGGATGAGCGAGGACGAGTTCCGGGTGTGGCTGGCCGACGCGGTCGCCGGCTACGCACGGACCTGGGTCGAGCGGGGCCTGACGGAGGCCCGTGCACGCGCCAAGTCCGAGGCCGACCACCGCGACAACCTTCCCGACGGCCTGGCGACCCCCGGTGCGGTCATCGATGTCCTGGTCGAGGACGGCCGCGTGGTCGGGCACGTCTGGATCGCCGGGACAGAGCTCGGCCCCGGCGGACGCGGGGCCTTCGTCTTCGACGTCGAAGTCGCCGAGGAACACCGCGGGCGGGGGCACGGACGCTCCCTTATGCTGCTCGCCGAGCGCGAGGCGCTGGCGGCCGGGGCGCGGCTGATCAAGCTGAACGTGCTGACGGCCAACACCCCGGCGGTACGGCTCTACGCCTCACTCGGCTACCGGCCGGTGGAGCACTTCTACGGCAAGCGGCTGCTCTGAGATCTCCCGTAGCCGAGGCGACCCGGGGCCTGCGGTGTCCCCGGGCCCGAGGTGCCTCACTCCCCGGCGGCGAGCAGCCGGTCGGCGATCTCCTCGATCCGCTCGCGCAGACCTTCCTGGCTCTTGCCGCCGTCCAGCCGTTCGCCGCCGATGACATAGGTCGGGGTGCCGGTGACGCCGATCGCCTTGCCCTCGGCCTGGTCGGCGTCGACGGTCAGTGTGTGCCGGCCGTCGATCAGTACCGTGTCGAACTCGTCCGCGTCCAGGCCGAGTTCACCGGCGGCCTCCAGCAGCACGGGCTCGCCCCGGGCGGCCAGCTCCTCGGTGCGGGCGAGTACGGCCTCGGTGTACGGCCAGCCCTGCCCCTGCTCGAACGCCTCCTCGGCCGCCTGGGCCGCCGCGTAGGCGTGCCGGTGCTTCTCCAGCGGGAAGTGGCGCAGCCGCAGGTCGAGACGGTCGCCGTAGCGGGCGCGCAGCGCGCGTACGTCGTCCAGGGCGCTGCGGCAGTCGGGGCACTGGAGCTCGCACCAGACGTCCAGGACGACACGGCGGGAGGCGGAGGAGTCACTCATGGCGCCAGTCTCCCAGCCGTACGCGGTACCGCCCAACCGGGACCTGAGGAGGATCCTCCCCCGAGTTCTCCCTGAGGTCCGCCCAGGACGTGGCCCCCGCACCCCACTCCGGTGCAGGATGGAGGGGAAGCGAACCTTTGGCTGGAGGAGACCGGATGATTGCCGAGACCGTCTGTTCCGCGGTGTCCGCGGCGGGGCTGGGCATCGCCGCGATCACGGCGTACCGCAAACGCTTCCTGTCGGCGACCCGTATTTTCGCGTATGCGCTGGTCCCGGTGGGCCTTGTGCTGACCGGCGTCGTCGGCTGGGTGGCCGACATCGTGTTCAATCCGTCGGTCTGGCTCGGCTTCGGGATGCTCGCGGTCGCCTGGCTGCTGTTCATGATCACCAGGACGGTCGAGCGCCGCTCCGGCGGCACCCGCAAGGAACGGAAGACGGCTGCCAGGGCCGCCGAGCCCGAAGCGGTGGCCCCCGCGGCTCCCGCTGCCCCGCTGCCGGGCCGTACCGGAGCGCAGCCGCAGACCACCGGCGCGCGGCCCGCGCCGCAGGGCAAGGCCGACGCACCGAAGGCTCCCGCGCCCACCGAGGACTTCTCCGACATCGAGGCGATCCTCAAGAAGCACGGCATCTGACCGCTGGCCGTGGCCGCGAAGTCGCGACGGCAGCCGATCGCGCGGCGCACGGAGTCCCGGGCGGTGCGCGGTGGACCCGGGCCCCGGGCTCAGGCCCCCGTCCGGCCGCTCAGGCCCCCCACCCGGCCTGGGTGCCGCCCACCCGCTCGGCGGCGATCCGCTCCTGCCGGCCGGATGCCAGATAGGCCGCGACCGGATCGGGGTGCAGCCCGTTCTCCTCGCGGATCCCGGCGAGCAGCGGCCTGACGTCGGTGTTGTACGCATCCATCAGCACCGCGTTCGCGCCGAGCACGTCCCCCGAGCGCTGCGCTGCGCCGAGTGCGTCGGCGTCGACGGTGAGCGCCTTGGCCGTGGCCTCCTGGACGTTCATCACCGACCGGATGACGGCCGGGACCTTGGCCTCGATGTTGTGGCACTGGTCGAGCATGAAGTTGACCCGGGCGGCCGGTTCCAGACCGCCGTTCCTGACCACCTCGTGCATGATCCGGAACAGCTGGAAGGGGTCGGCGGCCCCCGCCATCAGATCGTCGTCGGCGTAGAAGCGTGAGTTGAAGTCGAAGGCCCCGAGCTTGCCCTCCCGCAGCAGCACGGCGACGATGAACTCGATATTGGTGCCCGGTGCGTGGTGCCCGGTGTCCACGACGACCTTCGCCTTCGGCCCGAGCTTCAGGCAGTGGGCGTACGCCGTGCCCCAGTCGGGGACATCCGTGGCGTAGAAGGCGGGCTCGAAGAGCTTGTACTCCAGCAGCATCCGGCGGCCGTCACCCAGCCGCTCGTACACGGTGGCCAGCGCCTCGGCGAGCCGGTCCTGGCGGGCGGACACATCGTCCTGCCCGGGGTAGTTGGTGCCGTCCGAGAACCACAGCTTCAGATCGGACGAGCCGGTCTCCTCCATGATGCCGACGCACTCCAGCAGGTGCGCGACCGCCTTGCGCCGGACCGCCGCGTCGGGGTGGGTCACCGATCCCAGCCTGAAGGCGTCGTCCTGGAAGACGTTGGAGTTGACCGCGCCGAGCGTCAGCCCGCGCTCCTTCGCGTACGCGGCGAGTGCGGCGTAGTCGTCCACCCGGTCCCAGGGGATGTGCAGGGAGACCCGGGGGGCCACCCCGGTGAAGGCGTGGACCTGCGCGGCGTCGTCCAGCTTCTCGAAGGGGTCACGGGGCACGCCGGGCTGGGCGAAGACCTTGAACCGGGTACCGGAGTTCCCGTACCCCCAGGACGGGGTCTCGATCGTCTGCGAAACCAGCGCGGCCCTCACGGCCGAGAGTCCGGACATGCCCAACCCCTTCAATGAATCGATTCATTGAGCGGTAAGCTAGTGGGGGCGCACAACCGCGTCAACCCTTGACACATCGCGGGGCTACGGTGGTTTGAATCAATTCACCGTAAGGTCGGCCCGGCTGCCGGGAACGGGCTCTCGGCAGCCAGGAGCGGGCGCCGGACATGTCCGCCGAGCCCGGCGCTCCACCCGTCTCGCCGCGGCGGGGGCGCGACCGTACGATGAGCGCACTCCGTGCGGGCAGCCGGACACCACCCGGGCCGGGCCCGGACACAGCCAGGTACAGCAGGTGGGACAGACGTGGCAGGCATCAAGGACGTGGCCAGACGTGCGGGCGTCTCGGTCGGCACCGTGTCCAACGTCATCAACAGGCCCGCATCCGTCTCACCGGAGACCCGGGCCCGGGTGCAGGCGGCCATCGCCGAACTCGGTTACGTACGGAGTGAGTCGGCCAGACAGCTGAGGGCGGGCAGCAGCAGGATCGTGGCGCTCCTCGTGCTCGACATGGGCAACCCCTTCTTCGTGGACATCGCACGCGGCGCCGAACGGGCCGCCCGCGCGGCCGGGCTCGGCGTCATGGTCTGCAACAGCGACCAGAGCGCGGCGGAGGAGGCCGCCTATCTCTCGCTCTTCGCCGAGCAGCGGGTGCTGGGCGTGCTGGTCACCCCGGCCGACCCGACGGGCAGGAGCCTGGAGGAGTTCGGCCGGCACGGCATCCCCTCCGTCCTGGTCGACCGGGTGGCGTCCGGCGGCGCCTCCTGCGCGGTCTCGGTCGACGACGTCCACGGCGGAACGCTGGCCGTACGCCACCTCGTCGCCGCCGGACACCGGTCGATCGCCTTCGTCACCGGGCCGCCGGAGCTGCGCCAGATCCAGGACCGCAGGAAGGGTGCGCTGGCCGCGCTCGACGAGGCGGGGCTCCCGCCGGAGGCCCTGGTGGAGATCTCCACGGGCCGGCTCGACGTGGCGGCGGGCCGGGACGCGGGTGCGCGGCTGGTCGGTCTGGCGCCGCGGCCGACGGCCGTCTTCTGTGTGAACGACCTGCTGGCGCTCGGCGTGCTCCAGTCGCTGTACGCGGCGGGCGTCAGGGTGCCGCAGGACATGGCCATCGTCGGCTACGACGACATCGAGTTCGCCGCGGCCGCCGCCGTACCGCTGACATCGGTACGCCAGCCCGCGGTGCTGATGGGGCGGATGGCTGCCGAACTCCTGCTGGAGGAGGCCGGATACGCGGGCGAGGGCGAACATCTGCACCGCGGTGTCATGCTCCAGCCCGAGCTGGTCGTCCGGGCGTCGAGCATTCTGCCGCACTGACGTCCGGCCGGGGCACACACGACCGGACGGGCTGTCACGGGATCCAGCGAACTCGCTGCCGAAATATGCGTGTTGGTCAGCGAAAACGGCTGCGCTACGTCATCATCGGCCCGAGATGCCGGATACCTCCCGGGACGATGCCGCCGTCCCCACCCCTGCCCCCGAGCCGCGTGGCTGCCTCTTCGCGCTCTCCCAGCCGCCCCTGATGATCTTCCTCGGGGTGATCTGCTGTCTGCTGTTCATGGCGGCCGTGCACGATCTGTTCCTGCTGTGAGGGCGGAGGTCAGTCCGCTGCCGCTTTCCGCCTGGCGCGGTAGGCGGCGACATGGAGGCGGTTGCCGCAGGTGCGGCTGTCGCAGTACCGGCGGGAGCGGTTCCGTGAGAGATCGACGAAGGCGTGTCCGCAGTCCGGTGCCTCGCAGCGGCGGAGCCGCTCCTGTTCGCCCGCGACGACGATGAAGGCGAGCGCCATGCCGCAGTCGGCCGCCAGGTGGTCGGCGACCGAGGCGCCCGGTGCGAAGTAGTGCACATGCCAGTCGTAGCCGTCGTGGTCGGTGAGCTGCGGAGTGGTGCCCGCGGCTGCGACGAGCTGGTTGACCAGCGCGGCCGCAGCACGGGGGCCGGGGGCCGCGAAGACATCGGCGAACTGCCGGCGCACCCTGATGACGGCCTGCCGGTCGCCCTCGTCGAGCCGCCCCACGCCGCTCAGGTCGTAGTCGCGCACGAAGGCGTACAGCCCGTCGATGTCGGCGAGGGGGTCGGTGGCCGCGCCCTCGGGAGCGGTGTTCACCAGACCGACCACCACGTTGAGGGCGATCCGGGTGTCGTGGGGGATCAGCACGATGCGCTCCCTGGCCTGCGGCGGGCCGGCGCCCGCCGATGCTGGCCGACTCTAGTCGCTCCCGCCCCCTGCACACCGGGGCGCCGCCCCCGCGGTGGATTCCGCGGGCACGGCGCCCGGCTTCCGGCCTATGTCGTTGTCTGCGCGGCGCCGTCGCCCCGAGTCGGACGGCGCCGGGCCTCTCGTGTCCTGGCTCAGCTCTCGGCCAGGATGTGCGAGAGCTCGGTGTCGAGGTCGAAGTGGCGGTGCTCCGTGCCGGGTGGCACGGCAGCGTCGGTTCGCTTGAGGAACGACTCCAGGGCCCTCGCAGGGGCTTCGAGCAGGGCTTCTCCCTCCGGGGAGCTCAGGGCGATGCAGACCACGCCCTGACCGTGACTGCGCGACGGCCAGACTCGGACGTCGCCGGTGCCGGTGGGCCTGTGCAGACCCTCTGCGAGGAGATCGCGGGCGAAGACCCACTCCACGGTCTCCTCGGCTCCGGTGTGGAAGGTGGCATGCACGGCATACGGATCGGCCGTGTCATACCGCAGGCCCGCGGGAACAGGCAGGGATGACTCGCTCGACACAACGAGGCGCAGGTGCAGCTCGCAGCTGACCGTGGTGTTCATAAGCGCCAGGGCCTTTCGCTCAGTGTGCGCTCGGGGATTCGCACGTCGGCGAAATCGACATGCCACCTACGGTGCCGTTGTAAACCCCTCTGACCGATTTGTGGCTCTTGATGTCCCCTGTACGGCTGAGTGTGAGTTTGTACCGTTACGGCAAATGGGTGACGCCGGGGGTGGCGGCCCCGGCTCCCGCCGGTCCGCCGGATCGGGGTGCGTGCTCACGGAGGGTGACGGTGCGGGGCGCGGGCCGGGTGGGGCGGCGGGGTGGGTGCCTGGCTCCCGGGCAAGATCCATGAGCGATCCCGGGGTGGTCCGGAACGGCCCGGGGCATGCGGTAATGTTTTCCCTGCACCCGGGCGATTAGCTCAGTGGGAGAGCGCTTCGTTCACACCGAAGAGGTCACTGGTTCGAACCCAGTATCGCCCACCGGGTGCAGGCCGGTCCGTCACCACGGACCGGCCTTTCTCATGCCCTGTGCCCACATGTCCTGCGCCCTTGTGCCCCGCGCCGGCCGCGTCCTGCCGTACGGTCAGGCCACGGCGGACAGTTCGGGCCGCAGGGGCCACGACGGGTCCACCGCTTCCGGTGTGCCCTGCCGGGTGAACCACGCCTGCAGGCCACGCGCCTGCGCCGCGTGCCAGGTCGTCTGGAGCGTGTGCAGCTCACCGGGTGTCAGCCGCTCCAGCCGTCCGGCGAACCGGCGGCCTATCGCCCGTACGAGCTCCAGCGAGGCCAGCGCGTCCGCGGCCGCGTCATGGGCGCCCTCCAGCCGTACCTCGTACTGCTCGCAGAGATCCGTCAGCGTGCGGTGGCCCTTGCGGTAGCGGTCCAGGTGTTTGTCCAGGACGCGCGGGTCCAGTACCCGCAGCGGTGACTCCCCGAGGTACCGGCCGAGCGACGAGGCGCGGTGCCGCCTCAACTCCCGGTCGAGGAGGGTCAGATCGAAGGGCGCGTTCATGACCACCAGCGGACGGCCCGCCGCGCACTGCTCGGCCAGTGCCTTGGCCACCTCCGCCACCACGGGGGCCGGCCAGCGGCCGTTGCGCTGCAGATGGAGATCGGTCAGGCCATGGATCTCGGTGGCGCCCGCGGGAACCGGGATGCCCGGATTCACCAGCCAGCGGACGGTGCGCGGCCGCCCGCCCGCGGTGTCCTGCACGACCAGCGCGGCGGACACGATGCGGTCCTCCTCGACGTCCACACCCGTCGTCTCGGTGTCAAAAGCGGCCAGGGGTCCTTCGAACCAGCACGGCATGTCCCAACTCCTCGCACTCACTTGGCAGATGGCGTGCGACATCCGCCCGATTCGGTGATACCCGGCTGTTTGCGACATACGCCGACCGGAGACAACACAGGTGACGGCCGCAGAACTTGACGGCCCGTCGCCGGAAATGGACCGGCCCGGCACCGGCGCGGTCCGGAAGGCACACCACAGCCATGGCGCTCACGCAGCCCGAACGGGGCCCCCTGGTGCCCGAGCGGCTCGCGCCGCTGCGCGGTTCGCTCGCCACCACCGCCTGTATGGAGACCTTTCAGGTGGGATATCTGCACGCGGTCGCGGCCGCTTCGGGATGTTCGCTGTCCCAGCCCTTTCCGGACAACGGGATCGACTGGCATGTGAGCCACGGAGCCCCGGACCACACCGTGGACGACGAAGTGACGATCAAGGTGCAGCTGAAATGCACCTACCAGATCGCCCCTGACCCGCCGGGCGGGGCCTTCTCCTTCACGCTCGACAACGCCCATCTCGTGAAACTCGCCCGGACGCCGGTCTCGGTGCACAGGATCCTCGTCGTGATGCTGGTACCGCGGACCCGGGACGAGTGGCTGCGGGCCGGTCACGACCGGCTCGATCTGCGGCACTGCTGTTACTGGACCAACCTGGCAGGCCACCCGGTGACGGGCCGGCACAGGACCACCGTGCGGATCCCGACCTCGCGGATATTCGACGACCGAGCACTCTGCGAGATCATGACCCGCGTCGGGGCCGGAGGGAGACCCTGATGCAGCACCGACCGCTCGACGAACCCGTACGTCCCCACCCCGTCGAAGCCCCGGGGGTCAGGGACGGCGGCGACGGCCCCGACCCCGCGCGGGTGGACCCCGCCGTACTGGGCGCGCTCCTCGGCCGGCACGGCTGGTGCCGTCGCGGCGGAGCAGCGGGCCGCTACGCCCGCTGGACGCCCCCGGGCCCGGCGGCCCGGGGCACGAGCGTCCTCGTCCCCGAGAGCCGTGCCTTCCCCGACAGCGAGGATCTGCTCGCCGAGGCGCTGACCGCCCTCACCCGCTGCGCCGCGCCCTCGGCCCGCGAGGTGCTGGTGGCGCTGGCCGTGCCGAGCGACGAGATCCGCTGGTCGCGGGAGACGGCCGACGGCCTCTCCGGGGTGGCCCCCTGGACCGTCCAGGAGCAACTGCGTTCGGCCGCACGCCAGATGCTCACCGCGGGGGCGCTCGCCGCGGCCCGGAGCGCCGGTTACCACGGCGCCCGCCACCGCAGGCAGGCCGGAGCCGCGCTGGACGGCGTGCTGGCGGGACCCGCCCCGGACGGGCACGGCCTCACCGCCTTCGTCCCCGTGGAGCCGGGCAGGCCCGCCGTGGTCCGGCTGCACCACGCGCTGCACGCCGCCAGGGAGGCGGTGGACTACCAGCGTGCGACCGGCGGGATGGACGCCTTCGACGCGGCAGTCCGTGCCGGGGTGAGCCGCGAGCTGACCGAGTCGGTCGTCGCACTCGTACGGGGCACCGAAGGGGTGTCGGTCGCGCTGGCCTGGGCTCCGGCGGCCGGGGTCCCCGAGGGGTGCGCGGCCAGGCCGGAACCGGTCGGGTTCTCACCCGGCGACCTGCCGGCGCTGCGGGCCGCCGGCGCACGCTATCTGCGGTCGGAGCCCTCGCTGCCGGTGCGGGTCACGGGCGCGGTGGTACGGATGCGCCGCTCGGCGCCCGGCGGCCCCGGCACGGTGCGGCTGCGGGTGCTGGCCGGGGCGGAGGTCCCGTACGTACGGATGGTGCTCGACGAGGAGGCGTACCGGATCGCGGGCCACGCCCATCTGGTCGGGCTGCCGGTCAGGGTGCGGGGCAGACTGGAGAGCCGGGGCGGCTTCCGCAGGCTGACCGGCGCCGAAGGGGTGGCCCCGGTGCAGGTGGACGAGGCGGAGCGGGACCGGCTGATGAAGGCCCTCCAGGAGAACCTCGACTTCTTCGAGGAGGCCTGCGCGGGGGAGCGGGCACCGGACGGGGGAGAGGCCGCGGAGGGGGGCCGGAGCGGGCGGCCCTAACCGTTTCGCAAACCACACCCCGGTCTCGGTACGATTCAGGCGCGCCGCGCTACGGCGGCGCACCCCCTGAGTCAGGAGAGACCGGTGTCAGACGTCCGTGTGGTCATCCAACGCGATTCCGAGCGGGAAGAGCGCGTGGTGACGACGGGCACTACGGCAGCCGAGCTCTTCCCCGGCGAGCGCGCCGTCGTCGCGGCCCGGGTGGCCGGTGAGCTGAAGGACCTGGCCTACGCCCTGGCCGACGGCGACGAGGTCGAGCCCGTCCTGATCTCGTCCGACGACGGCCTCGACATCCTGCGCCACTCCACCGCGCATGTGATGGCGCAGGCCGTGCAGCAGCTCTTCCCCGACGCGAAGCTCGGCATCGGGCCGCCGGTCAAGGACGGCTTCTACTACGACTTCGACGTCGAGCGGCCGTTCACCCCCGAGGATCTCAAGGCCATCGAGAAGAAGATGCAGGAGATCCAGAAGCGCGGCCAGCGCTTCTCGCGGCGTGTGGTGACGGACGACGACGCCCGCGCCGAGCTGGCGTCCGAGCCGTACAAGCTGGAGCTCATCGGGATCAAGGGCTCCGCCTCCGCGGAGGACGGTGCGGACGTCGAGGTGGGCGGCGGCGAGCTGACCATCTACGACAACCTCGACGCGAAGACCGGTGAACTCTGCTGGAAGGACCTCTGCCGGGGTCCGCACCTGCCCACCACCCGGTTCATCCCGGCCTTCAAGCTGATGCGGAACGCCGCCGCGTACTGGCGTGGCAGCGAGAAGAACCCGATGCTCCAGCGCATCTACGGCACCGCCTGGCCCACCAAGGACGAGCTCAAGGCGCACCTGGAGTTCCTGGAGGAGGCCGCCAAGCGCGACCACCGCAAGCTCGGCAACGAGCTGGACCTCTTCTCCTTCCCGGACGAGATCGGTCCCGGCCTCGCGGTCTTCCACCCCAAGGGCGGCGTCATCCGCCGCGCCATGGAGGACTACTCGCGCAAGCGGCACGAGGAGGAGGGCTACGAGTTCGTCTACTCGCCGCACGCCACCAAGGGCAAGCTCTTCGAGAAGTCCGGCCACCTGGACTGGTACGCGGACGGCATGTACCCGCCCATGCAGCTCGACGACGGGGTGGACTACTACCTCAAGCCGATGAACTGCCCCATGCACAACCTGATCTTCGACGCCCGCGGCCGCTCCTACCGTGAACTGCCGCTGCGGCTCTTCGAGTTCGGCACGGTGTACCGGTACGAGAAGTCCGGTGTGGTGCACGGCCTGACCCGTTCGCGCGGCTTCACGCAGGACGACGCGCACATCTACTGCACCAGGGAGCAGATGGCGGAGGAGCTGGACAGGACGCTGACCTTCGTCCTGAACCTGCTGCGCGACTACGGCCTGACCGACTTCTATCTGGAGCTGTCCACCAAGGACCCGGAGAAGTTCGTCGGCTCGGACGAGGCATGGGAGGAGGCCACCGAGACGCTCCGCCAGGTCGCCGAGAAGCAGGGCCTTCCGCTGGTCCCGGACCCGGGCGGCGCCGCGTTCTACGGGCCGAAGATCTCCGTCCAGTGCAAGGACGCCATCGGGCGCACCTGGCAGATGTCGACCGTGCAGCTCGACTTCAACCTGCCGGAGCGCTTCGACCTGGAGTACACGGGCCCCGACGGCACCAAGCAGCGCCCGGTCATGATCCACCGTGCCCTGTTCGGTTCCATCGAGCGCTTCTTCGCGGTGCTCCTGGAGCACTACGCGGGTGCGTTCCCGGTCTGGCTGGCCCCCGTCCAGGCGGTCGGCATCCCGATCGGCGACGCGCACATCCCGTACCTCCAGGAGTTCGCCGCCAGGGCCCGCAAGCAGGGACTGCGGGTCGAGGTGGACGCCTCGTCGGACCGGATGCAGAAGAAGATCCGCAACCAGCAGCGCGCCAAGGTGCCCTTCATGATCATCGCGGGTGACGAGGACATGGCCAACGGCGCCGTCTCCTTCCGTTACCGCGACGGGTCGCAGGAGAATGGCATCCCGGCGGACGACGCCCTCGCGAAGATCGCCCAGGCCGTCGCGGACCGCGTACAGGTCTGACCGCCGGGCGGACCGGTTCCGCCCCCGCCCGGCATCCGACGAGGCGAGGCCCCCGCGCCCTCAGGGCTGCGGGGGCCGCGCCGCGTGCGGCCCGGGGCGTCTCGCGGTGACCCTGTCGCCGGCGCGAAGATACGGTCGGCCCG
>NZ_JBHYWP010000096.1:0-32247 GCF_042751845.1 Streptomyces sp. NPDC059398
GGCCGCCAACCGCCCGGCCGGGGCGGCCGCCGTATGCGCCCGGCGAAGAGTCCGGGGCGTCCGCCGTATACCGCCGACCGGCGACCGGCTGCCGTACCCGGCTCCGACTGCGCCCGGAGCGACGCCGGATGCCGGGGACCGCCGTGCATGGTTCCATGAGAGATGTCAGTGCTTGAGGCTCCCGCGGCATCCGCCCAGCGGACGCAACGGGGTGGCACATCAGGCTGATCCCACGACTTTCAGGGCGGCACGCGGCTGTCCGGCCGGACCGGTGCGAGCCGGCCGCCCTCATGGACACCGCCGTGGATCCGCCCCGCGTAACCACCCCGGGCGCGCGGGCCGGTGGTCCTGGAAGGAGACGCGGTATGTCCACAGCCATCCTCAGCGTTTTCAGACAGCTCATACAGCTGGTGACAGGCGCGGCCACGGCCGTCGGCCGTTACGTCGCGCAGCACTTCTCGACCCGCAGGCCCCCGGCGGAACACGCCGGGCGGCCCCGCCCCGCAGATCTGCTCTCCGGCCGGATCGGGCAGGCCGAATACCAGGCGGACCAGGAGCGGCTGGCCCTCGCCGACGAGTCCGCCCACCCACTCCACGTCCCCTCGCTGCCGAGACGATGACCCGCCCCGCCGACCCGGACCGGCGGAGCGGCCCGCCGCAGGGCCCAGCCGCCGTCATCCGCGCCGGCGGACTCACCAAGGCGTACGCCAAGTCCGCCGCCCCGGCAGTGGACGGCATCGATCTCCGGGTGTGCCAGGGAGAGATCTTCGGACTGCTGGGGCCCAACGGGGCCGGCAAGACCACCACGGTCGGCATGCTGACCGCCCGGGTGGTGCCGACGGCGGGCTCCGCGTACATCGGTGACATCGACGTGGTCGCCGAACCGACGCTCGCCAAACAGCTCATCGCCGTCGTCAGCCAGCAGAACACCCTGGACCGCTCGCTGACGGTGTGGGAGAACCTGTACTTCCACGGCCTGCTGTTCGGCATTGCGCGACGGGAGTCACGCCGCACCGCCGACGCCCTGCTCGAACAGTTCCATCTGTCCCGCTGGGCCAAGTCGTCGGTGTTCGCCCTGTCCGGCGGGATGGCGCAGCGTCTGATGGTGGCCCGTGCGATCTTCCACCGCCCCGCCGTGCTCTTCCTCGACGAGCCGACGGCCGGTCTCGACCCGCAGGGCAGGCTGGCACTCTGGGAGGCGCTGGACCGGCTGATCGCGGAGGGCCAGACGATTCTGCTCACCACGCACAACATGGAGGAGGCCGACCACCTCTGCGACCGGGTGGCGATCATCGACCACGGCCGGATCCTCGCGCTGGACACACCGGCGGCCCTCAAACAGGGGCTCGGTGCCGACGCCGTGGTCACGGTCGCCACCAGCGGCAGCCAGGAGGGCCTGGCCGCCCGGCTGAACAGCGACATCCAAGGAGTCGTCCGCACCCGGCTGGTCGACGGAGCCGTCGAGATACAGGTCAAGGGCGCCGAACGGCTGCTGCCGAGGGTCGTCACGAGCGCGGAGGCCGGCGGGTTCGAACTGGTCGACCTCTCGATCACCGAGAGCACTCTGGAGACCGTCTTCATCAGCCTGACCGGACAGGAGCTGAGGGACTGATGGCCACGTCAAGTGCCGCCCCGCCGCCCGGTGACGTACCACCCGGTGACGTACCGCCCGGCGACGTACCGTCCGCCGGCGGATCCGGGCGCCCCATCGGCGTACGGCCGGCCCGGTCGGCGGCCGCCGCGAGCCGCTCCGCGCTGAGCGCGCTGGTCCAGCGCGATCTGACCGTACTGATGAAGAACTTCGGCGAGTTCGCCGGCCGGACCGTCATGCAGCCGTTCCTGCTGGTCTTCGTGTTCCTGTACGTGTTCCCCCTCATCGGCCAGGGGATCGGGTCGGGCGGCGGCGCCAGGGGGGAGTCGGCGTTCGCGACCGTCCTGGTCCCCGGGGTGGTGTCCATCGCGATCATGTTCCAGGGCATCCAGTCGGTCGCCATCCAGATGTCCCAGGAGTTCGGCTTCACCCGCGAGATCGAGGACCGGGTGCAGGCCCCGTGCCCGATCTGGCTGGTGGCGGTCGCGAGGGTGCTGTCCGGGTCGGCCCAGGGGCTGATCTCGGCGGTCATCGTGCTGCCGATCGCCGCCGTCGTGCACGCCCCCGGAGTCCACCCGCACCTCAGCATCCACTGGTGGATCGTGGTCACCCTGATCCCGCTCTCCTGCCTCACGATGACCTCGCTCGGGCTGCTGCTGGGCACCACGTTCGAGCCGAGGAACATCGGGGTGATGTTCGGCTTCGTCGTGCTGCCGCTCGTCTTCCTCGGCGGTACGTACTACCAGTGGACCAGGCTGGCCCCCGTACAGGTCGGCGGATTCCACTGGCTCCAGGTGCTGGTACTGGTCAACCCCCTGATCTACATGAGCGAGGGCATGCGGGCCGGGTTCACCGACGTGTCCCATATGCACCTGTACGTGATCTATCCGGTGCTCGCCGGTTTCTGCGCGCTCTTCCTCGCTCTCGGACTGCGCAACTTCCGCCACCGCGTGCTGTCCTGAGCTGCGCTGCGGTGCGGCAGCCCGGCAGTGCGGCCGAGTTGCGGTGCGGCCGAATTGGTCCAGACCGCTCCTGCTACCGTCTGCCGGAGCCCGGCCACGCACGGACCGGCGCGGCAGGAGAGGGGGAGCACGGTGGTCACCACAGGCACCGGGCGGGCATTCATCGGTTCGTTCACCTCGGCAGGGGGCCCGGGGCTCGTCGCCGCCTCGGTGGACGCGACGGGGGCGTTGACCGCGCTGGGCGCGGTGGACACCGTGCCGAACCCCTCGTTCCTCGCCGTCGCCCCCGGCGGCGCGGTCCTGTACGCCGTCTCCGAGACCGGCGACGGGGCGGCTGCGGCCTTCGACGTCACCGGGGCGCTGCCCCGGCTGATCGGTGCTCCGGTCGCCGTGGGCGGCGCCGACCCCACCCACCTCGTACACACCGGCGGGCATGTCGTCACCGCCAACTACAGCTCGGGGAGCGTCAGTGTGCTGCCCGTACGCGCGGCCGACGGCGGTCTGGTCGCCCCCGTCTCGGTACTGCGTCACGAGGGCCGCGGGCCGCACCAGGACCGGCAGGAGGGCCCGCACGCCCACCAGGTGAGACAGGACCCCACCGGGCGCTGGGTGCTGAGTGTGGACCTCGGCACCGACTCCGTACGGGTCTGCGCACTGGACCCGGACTCGGGAGCGCTGACGGTGCACGGGGAGACCGCGCTGCGGCCCGGCAGCGGCCCCCGCCATCTGGCCTTCCACCCGGCGGGAACGCATGTGTACGTCCTGAACGAGCTGGAGCCCACCCTCACGGTCTGCCGGTGGGACGCCGCGACCGGCACGCTGGAGCCGGCCGGCACGACCGCGCTGCTGCCCGGAGGCACCGCGGGGGAGAGCTACGGGTCAGGGGTGGCCGTCGCACCCGATGGGCGCTTCGTCTGGGCGGCGAACCGGGGGCAGGACAGCATCTCCGTACTGGCCCTCGACGCGAGCGGGGAAAGGCCCGCACTGGTGACCACGGTGGACTGCGGCGGCCGGTGGCCGCGCGACCTGACGCTGGACCCCGGCGGGCGGCGGCTGTATGCGGCCAATGAGCACTCGGGGGATGTGACCTGGTTCGACATCGACCCGCTGACCGGGATCCCGGGCCGCTCCGGCTCCGTGGAGGTGGCCGCGGCCTCGTGCGTGGTGTTCGCCTGACGGCCCGGGCGGAACAGGAAGGGGCCCGCACCTGCCCGGTGCGCGCCCCTTCCTGTGCGCAGTCGTCCGCCGCGGGTCAGCCGACCGGGGCTCCCTGGGACGGCTGCTGCGGTGAGATGCCCAGCGCGGTGGTGTACTTCGACAGCACCAGCTTGCCGACCGCCGGGTAGGCGCCGAGCGGTGCGGCGGACGCGCAGTCCGCCTCCTTGGCAGCCCCCGCCAGCAGCTCGTCCGTGACCTCGGGGCCGATCAGGTACGGCGCGAGCGCCAGCTGCGCCGAGCCCGAACCCCGCAGCTGCTCGGCGATGGCGGCGACGGAACCGTCCACATCGAGAGCGGCGGCCATCACCGGCACGGCCAGCCGCGCTGCCAGCAGCATCCCGGTGATCCCGGCGGCCTGCACGGCCTCGTCGCCGCCGACCGTCGCCAGGATGATGCCGTCGGCCGCGGTGGCGACGGTGAACAGCCGGGCCCGGTCGGCCCGGGACAGACCGGCCTCCGAGAGACGCACATGCAGCCCCTCCGCGAGCAGCGGGTGCGGTCCCAGCACCTCGGTCAGCTCGGCAGCGGTGGTGCTGTCCATCACGGCCTGCCGTATCCGCCGCTCGGTGGCCGCGTCCGGGCCGGCCAGCAGCGGCACCACGACGGCGGTGGCGCCGGCCGGCTCGGCCACCTCGCGCCCGGCGGCCTTCGCCAGCTCGTAGCGCGCCACCCGCTCGGCTGCGGTGGCGGAGAGCACCGTCTCCAGGGCGGGGAACTCGTCCTCGCCGCCGTCCAGATATCCGATACGGGCGTCCAGCCCCGGCAGCTCGGAACGGGCGATCGACATCACCTCTTCCGCCAGGCTGCGAACAGCGGCGGAAGGTGTGCCGGGAACAGCGAGAACCAGCGCGGGCGCGCCCTCAGGGGCCACCGCGGGTTCCGGGCGGCGGTGCCGTCCGGTCTGGCGGGGTCGCGGCATTCGTACAGGCAGGCCGGGAACGGGCCCATTGGGGGAGCTCATGGCGCCGCATGCTACTGGCTTTGCAGGCCCGGCTGTTCGGGGAGGGTGCGTTCGTGAGGCGTCTGTCCTCTTTTATCCGTTGCGTCTGGTCCTCATCGCGTATCCTGTTCCGCCACGACACGCAAGAGCTGTGGATGCGGCGGCAGTCGAAGCCCTCCGGTGGCGAGCGCCGAAGCGATCCGTACCGCTCCCACCAGCGGATCCCCCGCCGCCGGCACGGGTCTGGCAGACGGCAGCAGGGCGGCGAGCTCCTCGCGCGCAGGGGTGAGCAGCGGGTCCCCCATCTTGAACAGACCACCCGTGAGGGCTACTTCACAGCCCGCGCCTGACTCCGCCCGCGGCGCCGGGCAGACGGCGGCGGCCGCTTCGGCGATCTGCCGGGCCGCGTCCCGCAGGATCGCCGCCGCCACCGGGTCGCCCGGCGCGCACCTGGCCACCTCCGGGGCGAACGAGGCGAGCACGGCGGGCCGGTCCGTACGCGGATAGAGCAGCCCCGGCAGACCGCCGGCCGGTCCGAAGACCGCCTCCAGCCGTTCGAGCAGCGCGTCCGAACCGCCCCGCCGCCCGTCGTACGCGCGCATCGCGGCCTCAAGGCCGGCCCGGCCGATCCAGGCCCCGCCGCCGCAGTCGCCCAGCAGATGCCCCCAGCCGTCCGCCCGGCGCCACCGCACGAGGTCGGTGCCCAGCGCGATCATCCCGGTGCCCGCAGCGACCACCGCGCCCGGCCGCTGGCCGAGCGCTCCCGCGTACGCCGTCACCGCGTCGGCGGCGAGCGCCAGCCGCCGCACCCCGAGCGCGCGCTCCAGCGCGGCCGGCAGCTCCGCGCGCAGGTCGTCGCCGAGCGTCGCCATCCCGGCGGCCCCGATGGCCACCGCCGACACCCCGGCCCCGCCCGTGCGCCCGAGCAGCTCCCCGGCCATGGGCAGCAGCTGCTCCAGCAGATGAGCCGCTTCGATTCCGCGGGCGCCGGTGCGTACGGGAATCCGGGAGGCGACGGAGGTTTCCGTTCCGGTGAGCGCCGGATCCGCGGCGGCGAGCGCCACCCGCAGCCCGGAGCCGCCCGAGTCCACCCCCAGCACCCAGGTCACGGCAGCCGCCAGTCCACCGGCTGGGCCCCCTGGCGTACCAGCAGGTCGTTGGTCCGGCTGAAGGGGCGCGAACCGAAGAAGCCACGGTCGGCCGACATGGGGGAGGGGTGGGACGACTCGACCGCGGGAAGGTCGCCGAGCAGCGGCCGGAGGTTGCGGGCGTCGCGCCCCCACAACACCGAGACCAGCGGCTTCCCCCGGGCGGCAAGCGCCCGGATGGCCTGCTCGGTCACGTCCTCCCAGCCCTTGCCGCGGTGGGCCGCCGGCTTGCGCGGTGCCGTGGTCAGCGCCCTGTTGAGCAGCAGTACGCCCTGCTCGGCCCAGGGGGTCAGATCCCCGTTGGAGGGGCGGGGCAGCCCGAGGTCCGTGTGCATCTCGCGGAAGATGTTGTCCAGACTGCCCGGCACCGGGCGTACATCGGGCGCCACCGAGAAGCTCAGCCCGACGGCGTGCCCCGGTGTCGGATAGGGATCCTGGCCGACGATCAGGACACGTACCTCGTCGAACGGCTGCTGGAACGCGCGCAGCACGTTCGCCCCCGACGGCAGATAGGTGCGTCCCGCGGCGATCTCGGCGCGCAGGAACTCGCCCATCGCCGTGATCCGTCCGGCTGCGGGAGCGAGCGCCTGCGCCCATCCCGCTTCGACAATTTCGTTCAACGGTCGTGCTGCCACGGGGCGTCACTCTACTGGCACACCGCACCGGCACCGTGCCGGGTGCGCGGGAGCGGCCACGGGAGCGTCCACCAGCGGTGGAGCACCCGCTTTGCATGGTCATGCGTTATGACGCATACTCTTTCTATGTCTAAGGTTCTTACCTCCCTCCCGACCGGCGAGCGCGTCGGTATCGCCTTCTCCGGTGGCCTCGACACCTCCGTCGCGGTCGCGTGGATGCGCGACAAGGGCGCCGTCCCGTGCACCTACACCGCCGACATCGGCCAGTACGACGAGCCCGACATCGCGTCGGTCCCCGGCCGCGCGCTGGCGTACGGCGCCGAGATCGCGCGCCTGGTCGACTGCCGTGCGGCGCTCGTCGAGGAGGGCCTGGCGGCGCTCACCTGCGGTGCGTTCCACATCCGGTCGGGCGGGCGCTCCTACTTCAACACGACGCCGCTCGGCCGCGCCGTCACCGGCACCCTGCTGGTCCGCGCGATGCTTGAGGACGACGTACAGATCTGGGGCGACGGCTCGACGTTCAAGGGCAACGACATCGAGCGGTTCTACCGCTACGGCCTGCTCGCCAACCCCCACCTGCGCATCTACAAGCCGTGGCTGGACGCGGAGTTCGTCACCGAGCTCGGTGGCCGCAAGGAGATGTCGGAGTGGCTGGTCGCCCACGACCTCCCGTACCGCGACAGCACCGAGAAGGCCTACTCCACCGACGCCAACATCTGGGGCGCGACCCACGAGGCCAAGACCCTGGAGCACCTCGACACCGGCGTCGAGACCGTCGACCCGATCATGGGGGTCCGGTTCTGGGACCCCGAGGTCCCGGTCGCCGCCGAGGACGTGACCATCGGCTTCGACCAGGGCCGCCCGGTGACGATCAACGGCAAGAGGTTCGCCACCCCGGTCGACCTGGTGATGGAGGCGAACGCCATCGGCGGCCGTCACGGCATGGGCATGTCCGACCAGATCGAGAACCGGGTGATCGAGGCCAAGAGCCGCGGCATCTACGAGGCCCCCGGGATGGCGCTGCTGCACGCCGTGTACGAGCGCCTGGTCAACGCGATCCACAACGAGGACACCGTCGCGCAGTACCACAACGAGGGCCGGCGCCTCGGCCGCCTCATGTACGAGGGCCGCTGGCTCGACCCGCAGGCACTGATGATCCGCGAGTCGCTCCAGCGCTGGGTGGGAGCGGCGGTCACCGGAGAGGTGACACTGCGGCTGCGGCGCGGTGAGGACTACTCGGTCCTGGACACCTCGGGCCCGGCGTTCAGCTACCACCCCGACAAGCTCTCCATGGAGCGCACCGTGGACTCCGCGTTCGGCCCGGTGGACCGGATCGGCCAGCTCACCATGCGGAACCTCGACATCGCCGACTCCCGCGCCAAGCTGGAGCAGTACGCAGGCCTCGGCATCGTCGGCAACACCCACGCCACGCTCATCGGCGCAGCCCAGGCCGCGTCGACGGGTCTGATCGGCGCGATGCCGCAGGGCGGGGCCGAGGTCATCGCCTCCCGCGGCAAGGCCGAGGGCGCCGACGAGATGCTCGACCGCGCCGCGATGGAGTTCGGCACCGACTGACCCGGGACGGGCAGGACACCCGCCGCCCGGAGGGCGACCCGGGCGTCCCTCCGGGCGGCGGTACTCCGACGCCGGCGGCCAGGGTCTGTCCGGCCCGCGAAGATCGGCCGAGGCCCTATCGGGGCGCCGGCAGGGTGACCTCGAAGCGGCAGCCGCCGGTCACGTTGCGCACCGCGGCCCGGCCGGCGTGCGCCTCCACGATGCCGCGCACGATGGCCAGGCCGAGACCGGCGCCCGCCGGGGGTGTGCGGGCCTCGCTGCCCCGCCAGCCGGTGTCGAAGACCCGCGCGAGGTCGTCCTCCGGGATGCCGCCGCAGCCATCGGTCACCGAGAGGACGACGGAGCCGGCCCGCCGCTCGGCGGCGACCGCGACCGTACCGTCGGCGGGTGTCCGGTGGATGGCGTTGACCAGCAGATTGGCCAGCACCCTGGTCATCTCCTTGCCGTCCACCTCGACCGGCAGGGGCTGCACACCGCCGCCCTCCAGCCGCACCCCGTGCTCACGGGCCAGCGGATCCGCCCCGGCCAGTGCGTCGCCCACCAGGTCGTACACGGACATCCGCACCGGAGCCAGCGTCAGCGCGCCCGCGTGGATACGGGACAGTTCGAAGAGATCGCCGACCATGGTGTTCATACGGTCCACCTCGGTGCGGATCTGCCGGAAGTAACGCTCGGGGTCGGACGCCATCCCGTCCTCCAGCGCCTCCGACATCGCCCGCAGCCCGGCGAGCGGAGTCCGCAGGTCGTGCGAGATCCACGCCACCAGCTCACGGCGTGAGGTCTCCAGCGCCCGCTCGCGCCGGCGCGACACCGCCAGCTTCTCGCTCGTCGCGGCCAGTTCCCGTCCCAGATCGGCCAGTTCGGCGGTGGGCGCCCCGCCCGGTTCGGCGAAGTCGCCCCCGTCGCCGAAGGACCGCGCGGCCAGCGTGAGCGCCCTGCTGCCCGCCACGACCCAGCGGCCGAGCAGCAGCGCGGTCGCCAGCGACACCACCGCGGCCATGGCCACCACCAGCGTCACGACCTTGAGGTCGTGCGGCGACAGGAACATCGCTCTCGCCACCACCAGTGT
The DNA here is from genome assembly GCF_042751845.1 of Streptomyces sp. NPDC059398. Taxonomy (NCBI): domain Bacteria; kingdom Bacillati; phylum Actinomycetota; class Actinomycetes; order Kitasatosporales; family Streptomycetaceae; genus Streptomyces; species Streptomyces sp. NPDC059398. The sequence goes on from NZ_JBHYWP010000096.1 coordinate 9,139, forward strand.
CCCCGCCAGCATCGCGGTCACCGCGACCGCCGAGACGACGGTGAGCGACAGGGTGACCGAGCGGTGGCGAAGCCGCCACAGGGCGCCCGCTCCGATCAGCCCGGCCGCACCGGCGCCGAGGAACGCGTACAGGGCGATGAAGAGCACATCCTTCACCGCGCACCCGCCCCGCCCGACCCGGACCGGGGCGCTGCGCCCGCGCCGGGCCCGCTCGCGTCCCGCCCGCCCGCGTCCCGCCCGCCCGCATCCGGCCTGTCCGGCCCGTATCGGCCCGCCTCGGGAACCCCGCCCCCGGGCCCCGGCGGCTCCGGCGCGTCCTCGAAGCGGTAGCCGACCCCCCACACCGTGCGGATCAGCCTCGGTGCGGCGGGATCGTCCTCGATCTTGCCGCGCAGCCGGCGCACATGGACCGTGACCGTCGACAGATCGCCGAACTCCCAGCCCCACACCTCATGCATCAGCCGCTCCCGGCCGCACGCCTGCCCCGGATGCCCGACCAGATAGGCCAGCAGATCGAACTCCCTCAGCGTCAGGGCGATTTCACGGCCGTCCTTGGTGGCACGCCGGGCCGCGGGATCCACCGTGATGCCCGCGGCGCGCAGCAGCGGCCCCGGACGGTCGCCGCCCGTACGGCTGCGCCGCAGCACCGAGTCGACGCGGAGCACCAGCTCACGCGGGCTGAACGGCTTGGTGACATAGTCGTCCGCGCCTATTTCCAGCCCCAGGATCCGGTCGTCCTCGTCGCCGCGCGCGGTCAGCATGATCACCGGAACCGGGCCGCGTTCCCGCAGCACCCGGCACACCTCCAGACCGTCCATGCCCGGCAGCATCAGATCGAGCACCACCAGGTCGGGGCTGCGCCGCGCCGCGCACTCCAGGGCCGCCGGGCCGTCAGCCGCGCGGTCCACCGAGTACCCCGCCCGGTCCAGATAACCGGCGACGACTTCGGAGACGGTCGGGTCGTCGTCGACGACCAGCACACAGGGCGGGCAGAGAGCGGGGCGCGGGTTCGGCATGCCCCCAGCCTGTCACCGGGCCGGGGCGCGCGGACCGTCGAGTGGGTGGTCGTGCACGGACGTCCGCGTTTCGTAAGGAGCGGATGAGCCCTCAAGCGCCCTCCGGTTCGTACGGTGAGGACGTGACCGAGCTGACGCCCCCGCGGCCCCCGAGCCCCGTGCCCCCTCTGACGGCGGACGTCGTCCTCCCCTGCCTCGACGAAGCGGGCGCGCTGCCCCGGGTCCTGGAGCGGATCCCGGACGGCTGGCGGGCCCTGGTGGTCGACAACGGCTCGACCGACGGCTCGGCCGCCATCGCCGCGGACCTCGGCGCCACCGTCGTCCACGAAGCCCGCCGCGGCTTCGGCGCCGCCTGCCATGCCGGTCTGCGCGCCGCCACAGCGGATCTGGTGTGCTTCTGCGACTGCGACGGTTCGCTCGACCCCGGGCTGCTGGCCGGTCTGGCCCGCCGGGTCGCGGACGGCGAATCCGACCTCGTACTGGGCCGCCGGCGTCCCACCGGGCGCGGCGCCTGGCCCCTGCACGCCCGCGCGGGGAACTACGCGCTCTCCCGGATGCTGCACACCCGGACCGGACTGCGCCTGCGCGACCTCGGCCCGATGCGGGTCGCCCGCCGCACGGCGCTGCTCGGCCTCGGACTGACCGACCGGCGCAGCGGCTATCCGCTGGAGATGGTCGTACGGGCATCCGACGCGGGGTGGCGGATCACCGAGCAGGACGTGCCCTACCGGCCGCGCACCGGGAAGTCGAAGGTCACCGGCACCTGGCGGGGCACCTGGCAGGCGGTGAGCGATATGCGCTCGGTTCTCGGCGCCCCCGCCCGCGCCGCCGCCTCCGCCCCCGCCGGGACGGCGGTGCGATGACCACGCTGCTCGTCATCGCCAAGGAGCCGCGGCCCGGCCGGGTCAAGACCCGGCTCACCCCGCCCTACACCCCCCAGCAGGCGGCGCACATCGCCGAGGCCGCGCTGAGCGACACGCTCGCGGCGGTTCTCGCCTGTCCGGCCCGGCGCCGGATCCTGGTGCTCGAAGGCACGCCCGGCACGTGGCTGCCGCCCGGCATCGAGGTCGTACCGCAGAGCGGCGGCGGACTCGACGAACGGCTCGCCGCCGCATTCGCCCTCTGTACGGGCCCCGCTCTGCTCATCGGCATGGACACCCCGCAACTCACCCCTGCCCTGCTGGAACCCGCGCTCGGGCCCGGCGGCTGGGAAGGCTGCGACGCCTGGTTCGGGCCCGCCGATGACGGTGGATTCTGGGCCCTCGGACTCGCGGAACCCCGCCCCGGACTCATCCGCGGGGTCCCCATGTCGACCCCGGGGACCGGCGCGGCGCAGCGGGCCAGGCTGACCGGCGCCGGGCTCACCGTCCGTGAGCTGCCCGCGCTGCGTGACGTCGACACCGCGCACGACGTACGGGCGGTGGCCGCCGCCATTCCGCACAGCCGCTTCGCGGCGGCCGTCTCGGGCATCGCGGCCACGGACCCGGCCTCCGTCCCCGGCGGCTCGGTGGATCCTGCCTTGCTCCCCGGCGGTACGGCGGCCCCGGCCGGCCACCGCCCCGGAGCCCGGACGTGAGCGCTCCGGCCCGGCCGCGCTGCTGGCAGTCCGATCCCTACACCGACGCCCTGCGCACCGGGCGCGGCCCGCTCTTCCTGCGCCGCGCGGACGGCTGGCTCCTCCCGCTCGACGTGGAACGCTGGTGTGCGGGCGCCGACCGCGCCGACATGTCCGTGCTCGGCCGGTGCGAGGGAACCGTCCTCGACATCGGATGCGGCCCCGGCCGGCTGGTCGCCGCACTGGCCGGTCTTGGCCACCGGGCGCTCGGCGTCGACGTCAGCCCCGCGGCCGTCGCCCGCACCGCACGGGCCGGAGCGCCCGCCCTGTGCCGCTCGGTCTTCGACCGGCTGCCGGGGGAGGGGCGCTGGGGTACGGCGCTGCTCATCGACGGGAATGTCGGCATCGGCGGCGACCCGGCGGCCCTGCTCGCCCGCGCCGCCCAACTCACCAGCCCCCGGGGCCTGTTGCTGGCCGAGGCCGCCCCGGTCGAGGTCGACGAGTGCGTACGGGTCAGGGTCGACGACGGCAGGGGCGGCGCCGGAGCCGACTTCCCGTGGGCCCGGGTGGGCGTACGCGCACTGCTCGGCCACGCACGCGCGGCCGGCTGGACCGCGGCCGGGCAGTGGCAGGAGGAGGGGCGCCCCTTCATCGCGCTGCGCAGATCCGGCGCCGTCGTGCACCAGGCACACTCCGCCGCGCCGGACCACGGGCCCTGAGCCGCGGCGGCCGTACGGAGGAACCCGCACCCCGGGGTACGGGAAACGGGCTGCGGTGACGGCTCGGCTCCCGTGCACCGGTACGGACGCACCCGGCGCCCCGGCGAAGTTACAGACTCGGTAAAGTCCCGGTCATGGCGGCCGAACCGACCGACCCCGGCACCCCCGACATCCGGAGCGCCTGGCGCTACCTGGTGTGGCTGGTCGCCGGGCAGCGCCGCAGGATCGCCGCGGGCGCCCTGCTGGGCACCGCGTGGACGACGGGGCTCACCCTGCCGCCCTATCTGCTGTCCCGGGCCATCGACGCGGGGCTCGGACCCGGCAGCCAGGGGACGCTGCTCCGCTGGACCGGCGCGCTGCTCGGCATCGGTGTGCTCAACGCCTGGCTCGGCATCATGCGCCACCGCACCATGACCCGGGTACGGATGGACGCCGCCTTCCGAACCGTGCGGGTCGTCGTACGGCACTCCACCCGGCTGGGCGCCGCACTCCCGCTCCGGGTGACGGCGGGTGAGGTCGCCGCGATCGGCGGCAGCGATGTGGCACGCATCAGCGAGGCCCTCACGGTGACCGGCCCCGGGGTCGGTGCGGTGGTGGCCTACTGCGTGGTGGCGGCCCTGCTGTACGCCGTGTCGCCGCTGCTCATGGCCGTCCTGCTGCTCGGTGTACCGCTGCTCGCCCTGGTGATCGGACCGCTGCTCGGCCGGCTGCGGGGCACGGAGTCCGTCTACCGGGAGCGCCAGGGTGAGCTCACCGCCCTGCTCACGGATCTGGTGGGCGGGCTGCGGGTGCTCGGCGGCCTCGGCGGCAAGGGGCTGTACGCCGACCGCTACCGCGCGGGGTCGCAGCGGCTCCGCGTCGAGGGGTACCGGGTCGGCGGGGTGACCAGCTGGATCCAGGCGCTCGCGGTCGGTCTGCCCGCGCTCTTTCTCGCCGCCGTCACCTGGCTCGCCGCCCGGATGGCGGCCGAGGGGACGATCACTGCGGGCCAACTGGTGGCGGTGTACGGCTATGTGGCGGTGCTCGTGGTGCCGGTGGCCTCCTTCGTCGAGGGTGGCTACGGCATCAGCCGGGGCCTGGTCGCCGCCCGCCGGGTGGTGCGCTTCCTCGCCGTCGAGCCGTACGCGGAGCCGGCCGCGCACCGCGGCGTCGCGCCCGCGCAGCCGTCCGTACTGCGTGATCCCGTGTCCGGGACCGAGGTGGCGCCCGGTCTGCTGACCGCGCTCGTCAGCGCCCGGCCGTCGGACACGGTCGCGGTGGTCGACCGGCTGGGGCGCTTCACCGCATCGGACGTGACCTGGGGATCCGTACGGCTGGACGCGGTTCCCACGGCGCAGCTGAGGCGGCGGATCCTGGTCGCGGACAACGAGGCCCACCTGTTCGCCGGGACGCTGCGCGAGAGCCTCGCCGGCCGGACGGACCGGGACGGGGCGGCCCTCGCGCAAGCGCTGCACACTGCGGTCGCCGACGACGTCCTCGCGTGCCTTCCCGACGGGCTCGATTCGCCGGTCGAAGAGCTCGGCCGTAACCTCTCCGGCGGCCAGCGGCAGCGGATCAGGCTGGCCGGGACCCTGCTGGCCGACCCCGAAGTGCTGCTGGCGGTCGATCCCACGTCAGCGGTCGACGCGCACACCGAGGCCACTGTCGCGGCCCGGCTGAAGGCGGCCCGCGCCGGCCGCACCACCCTGGTCACCACCACGTCACCGCTGTTCCTGGAGAGGGCGGACACCGTGTACTACCTGGTGGACGGGGAAGTAGCCGCCGTCGGCAGCCACTTCGAGCTGCTGCGCGACCAGCCCGGCTACCGGGCGCTGGTCGCGCGCAGCACCGGCGAGGAGGCGGCCGCGGAAGGCGCCGCGGTGGCCCCGGGCGCCGCAGTGGTGGCTCCTGACGGCGAGGGGACGGCCGGGGAACTGCCGCACAGCCGGGCCGCCGACACAGCCGCCGACCCCGGCACAGCAGGGCCGAAGGGGGTGGCCCGGTGAACACCCCGCTGCCCGTCGCCGGGAAGCGCGAGGTCCGGCGGGCGGCCGGGCGGCTGATCCGGGCCGACGCGCGCGCCTTCGCCGCCGTCGTCGTCCTCAACGCCCTGGCCGCCGCTGCGGGGCTGGCCGGGCCGTGGCTGCTGGGCCGCATCATCGACCGGGTCGCAACGGGCGGCGGTGTCGGTACGGTCGACCGGCTCGCCCTGGCCCTCCTGCTCCTCGCGGTGGCCGAGCTGCTGCTCACCCGGTTCGCCCGGTATCTCGCCCACCGCTTCGGCGAGCGCACATCCGCCCGGGTGCGCGAGCAGTTCACCGACCGGGCGCTCGCCCTGCCCGCCACGGTCGTGGAGCGGGCGGGCACCGGTGACCTCGGCGTCCGGGGCACCACCGATGTCGCCACGGTCGGTTCGACTCTGCGGGACGCGGCCCCGGACGTCCTCATCGCCACCGTCCAGGCGTTGTTCATCCTCGGGGCGGTCTTCGCGGTGAACCCGCTGCTCGGCTGCTGCGGGGTGGCCGGGCTGTCGGGCATCTGGTGGGCGGCGCGCTGGTATCTGCGCCGGGCGCACCCCGCCTATCTGGCCGAGGGCGCGGCGTACTCCCAGCTCATCGAGGTCCTCACGGCGACGGCCTCCGGCGCCAGGACCGTGGAGGCGCTCGGCCTGGAGCTGCGGCGCATCGAGGCGTGCGAGGAGGCGGTCGGTGTCTGGCGCCGCTCCCGGGTGCGGACGTTGTGGCTGCGCAGTGTGCTCTTCCCCGCAGTGGACGTCTCGTACGTACTGCCGGTGGCCGGTGTGCTGCTCCTCGGGAGTGTGCTGCACGACAGGGGAGTGGTGTCACTGGGTGCGGTGGTCGCCTCCGCGCTCTATCTGCGCCGGCTCTCCGCGCCGCTCGACACCGTCCTCCAGCAGTTGGAGCAACTGCAGAGCAGCGGGGCCGCCTTCGCCCGGGTCGAAGGGGTGGCGCAGGCCCCGGCGCCCGCCCCGGCCTGGGCGGGCGGCGTGCCGGCGGACGACCGGATCGAGGTGACAGGGGTCCACTACGCGTACGAGGGCGGCCCCGATGTGCTGCACGGGGTCGATCTGACCGTACGGCCGGGTGAGCGGCTGGCGGTCGTCGGACCCTCCGGAGCCGGAAAGTCCACGCTGGGGCGGCTGCTGGCGGGCATTGACGCCCCGCGCACGGGCACAGTCACGGTGGGCGGGGTGCCGCTCGCGCATCAGCCGCCCGGACATCTGCGCAGCCAGGTCGTCCTGGTCACCCAGGAACACCATGTCTTCCTCGGCACGGTGCGGGACAATCTGCTGATCGCCGCACCGGGTGCGGCCGACACCGAACTGACCGGCGCGCTGACTGCGGTCGGCGCCGAGTGGGTGTCCGCGCTCCCCGACGGGCTGGCGACCGAGCTGGGAGCGGGCGGCCGACTGCTCGACGGCGCCCAGGCGCAGCAACTGGCCCTCGCCCGGGTAGTGCTGGCCGACCCGCACACACTCATCCTCGACGAGGCGACCGCCCTGCTCGATCCGGCGACGGCACGCCACACCGAGCGTGCGCTGGCCGCGGTACTCGAAGGCCGCACGGTGATCGCCATCGCACACCGGCTGCACACCGCGCACGACGCCGACCGGGTCGCCGTCATGGCGGACGGCAGGCTCGCCGAACTCGGCACCCACGAGGAACTGGTCACCGCGGGCGGCGCGTACGCCGGACTCTGGCACACCTGGCACGGCGCCCCGCCTCCCGACCCGTCGTACGAGCCGTGCGTCACCGGCTCTTAACTCGCCACCGGGCAGAGGCTGTTGCCGTCTCCGGTGCGGCGCAGGGCAGGCAGGCCGCACTGTCACTGCTGCCTTGTACGGTGTCCACGGCGTGGCACTGATCAAGGAGGGGGCGACGGTGCTCAAGCACTACTACCGTCTGGTGTACTGGAAGCGAAGACTCACCCGGGCGATACCGGGGCCGGGGGGCCCGGCCCGTATCCGCAGGCGCCGGAGCGGCCCGGCGGCCGACCGGTTCAGGCCGATCCTGGTGTTCGGCGTGATCGTCCTGATCGCGGTCGCCGTCTCCTACGGCATCGGCGCCTGGGAGACCAGCGGCACCCCGGGGCCGACCCGCCCGGCAGGCCCGCAGGCCGGGACCGACGCCTACCAGGCCCCCTGATCCAGCTCCGCCGCCGACGGCTGCGCGGCGTTCGACGCCGCACCGCAGATGCTGCCCCGGGGCCCGCCGACTCCACGGGCATCACCTGGGCTACTCCATGAGGAAGACTTGCTCCATGGGCGCCCACCAGTCGTCGGGGCCCGCCTCCGGCACCTTCTCCTGGCAGGGGTCCGTCAGCTCCCACCACTGACGGGTCGCCTCGTCGCGTCCCATCGCGGCGAGATCCGCGACCAGGTCGTCGCCGTGGTACTCGAAGTAGCTGAAGAGCCGGTCTCCCAGAAGATGGATCGAGTAGTTGGCGATATGGCTCGCCCGCAGCCGGGCGAGCACCGGCTCCGGCACCGCCCGGTGCAGCTCGCGGTAGTCCGCCAGCCTCTCCGGGCGGACCCGGATCACCTGCGCGATCCGCTGCATCAGCCGGTCACCGCCGCTCGTACCGTCTGGCGCTGGGCGCCGAGCCCGTCGATTTCGAGGTCGACCACATCGCCCGCCGAGAGATAGGGAAAGCGGCCGGAGAGCGCCACACCCTCCGGGGTTCCGGTGTTGATGATGTCGCCCGGCTCCAGCACCAGATAGTGGCTGAGGTGGCGTACCAGCTCATGCACTCCGAAGATCATGTCCGCGGTGCTGGAGTCCTGGCGGGGCTCGCCGTTGACCCGGCTGCGGAGGTTCAGGGCCTGCGGCCCGCTGGGGAGGTCACCGGCCGGTACGAGCCATGGTCCGAGCGGGTTGAAGGTCTCACTGGACTTGCCCTTCGACCACTGGCCGCCCGACTCGTCGAGCTGGTACGTCCGTTCCGACACGTCGTGGGAGACCGCGTACCCCGCGATGCACTCCGCCGCCGCGTCCGCCGACGCGAGGTAGCGGGCGGTGCGTCCGATGACGACGGCCAGCTCCACCTCCCAGTCCACGGTCTTCGCGCCGGGCGGGATCAGGACGTCGTCGTACGGTCCGACCACGGTGTTGGGGTGCTTGAAGAAGATGATCGGCGCGGTGGGCGGTTCGCTGCCCGACTCCGCCGCGTGGGCCGCGTAGTTCTGCCCGACACAGAGGACCGCTGTGGGCCGGGCCACCGGTGCGCCCACCCGGAGCCGGGCGGCCCCCGGGAGTTCGGTGAGCGCCCCGGTGCGGAGGGCTTCGCGCACCCGGGCGATACCGCCGCCGGCGAGGAACCGCCCGTCGATGTCGTCGGTCAGCGGGCCGAGATCGTAGAGCACACCGCCTTCGCGTACAGCGGGGTGTTCGCCGCCCGGATCGCCCAGGCGCATGAGCTGCATGACGGCAGCCTCCTCAGATGTCGGCCGATGTCGGCGCGGAAGTCTCAGCGCGAGAGATCGGATGTCAGCCAGACGAAAGCTATAGGAAATCCTGATGGGGGAGAACCCCCGGAGGTGTCATCGTCTCAAGTGCCCCGGAAAAAGCGTAGTTGAAGGGTTGACGTGCGGCAGTGCTTCAGAGCTAACCTCCGATGACCTCCCTTTCCTGTAGGAAAATTTCCGCTGCTCTGGAGACTCCATGGCCGACTCTCGCCGACCCCTCCGGTCGAAGGGCGTCCCGTCCTGACATCCTCGGTGTCATCGGCTTCCGGGGCTTCGGTACCCGTGCGGGACTCCGCAGCGACCTCGGCGGTGATCTTCGCGGCGATCTCCGCAGTGATCCCCGCAGTGATCCCCACGGTGGGGCTCGCACTCGTCCTGACCCGGGTACCCGAGACGGCGAACCGCTCGTCGCAGGAGAGCGGGACGGAGCGGCGGCGCGGGGACACGGCGCCGGCCTCCGCCCCGGCCGCCGCCCGACCACCACCGCCGCGGCCCCGAGCCGTGGACGACCCCGAGAAGGACGCATGCGGGTAGGACTGTTCGTGACGTGTGTGAATGACGCGTTGTATCCACGGACCGGCATCGCCGTGGTGAGACTGCTGGAGCGGCTGGGGGTGGAGGTCGGCTTTCCCGCCGGGCAGACCTGCTGCGGCCAGCCGCAGTTCAACACCGGCTACCGCCGGGAGACCGAGCCCCTGGTCCGGCGCTTCGACCGGGAGTTCGCCGGCTACGACTACGTCGTCACCCCGTCGGGTTCCTGCGCGGCGATGGTCCGCGACAACTATCCGCGTATCGGCCGCAAGGCCGCGGCGGAGCACCGCGGGAGCGAACTGGCCGAGGCCGCGGCCCGCTCCGTGCCGAAGACCTACGAGCTGACGGAGTTCCTGGTCGATGTGCTGGAGGTGGTCGACGTGGGAGCGTACTTCCCGCACACGGTGGCGTACCACCCGTCCTGCCACGGCCTGCGGATGCTGGGACTCGGCGACCGGCCGCGCCGGCTCCTCCAGGCGGTGCGCGGGCTCGAACTGCGGGAACTGGAGGGGGCCGAGGAGTGCTGCGGTTTCGGCGGGACGTTCGCGGTGAAGAACGCGGATGTGTCGGCGGCCATGGGGGAGGACAAGGTACGCAACGCGGTCTCTACCGGCGCGGATGTGCTGTGCGGGGCCGACAACTCCTGTCTGATGCACATCGGCGGCATTCTGCGCCGCCAGGACGCGCCGTTGCGGGCGCTCCACCTGGCCGAGATCCTGGCGAGCACCGAAGAGGAGCCCCACGCATGAGCGGTACCTATCTGGGGATGCCGTCCTTCCCGAAGGCGGCCAGGGAGGCCGTACGCGACGAGACCCTGCGCGGCAACCTCCGGCATGCCACCCACACCATCCGCGACAAGCGCGCCAAGGCGGTCTCCGAGCTCTCCGACTGGGCGCGGCTGCGGGAGGCGGGCAAGCAGATCAAGGACCGGACGCTACGTCACCTCGACGAACACCTGGTCCAGTTGGAGGAGTCGGTCACGGCCGCCGGGGGCACCGTCCACTGGGCGTCCGACGCCGATGAGGCGAACCGGATCGTCGCCGCTCTGGTGAAGGCCACCGGAGAGCGGGAAGTCGTCAAGGTCAAGTCGATGGCGACCCAGGAGATCGGTCTCAACGAAGCGCTGGAGGCAGAGGGGATCGCCGCCTACGAGACGGATCTCGCGGAGCTGATCGTGCAGTTGGGCGATGACCGTCCCAGCCACATCCTGGTCCCGGCGATCCACCGCAACCGTGGCGAGATCCGGGAGATCTTCGCCCGGACGATGAGCGAATGGGGGCGGCCGGCCCCCGAAGGGCTGACCGACACCCCGGCGGAACTGGCCGAGGCCGCCAGGCTGCATCTGCGGGAGAAGTTCCTCCGGGCCCGGGTGGGGATCTCCGGGGCCAACTTCATGGTCGCCGAGACCGGCACCCTGGTCGTGGTCGAGTCCGAGGGCAACGGACGGATGTGCCTGACCCTGCCCGAGACACTCATCTCGGTGGTCGGCATCGAGAAGACCGTGCCGACCTGGCAGGACCTGGAGGTGTTCCTCCAGACCCTGCCGCGCTCGTCGACGGCCGAGCGGATGAACCCGTACACCAGCACCTGGACCGGCACCACCGAGGCCGACGGCCCGCAGAACTTCCATCTGGTGCTGCTCGACAACGGCCGTACCGCCACCCTGGCCGACGAGGTGGGCCGCCAGGCGCTGCGCTGCATCCGCTGCTCGGCCTGCCTCAACGTCTGCCCGGTGTACGAACGGGCGGGCGGTCACGCGTACGGCTCGGTCTACCCCGGCCCCATCGGCGCCATCCTCAGCCCCCAGCTCCGGGGCACGCAGAGCGAGATCGACGCCTCGCTGCCGTACGCCTCCTCGCTCTGCGGCGCCTGCTACGACGTGTGTCCGGTAGCCATCGACATCCCCGAGGTCCTGGTCCATCTGCGCGAGCGGGTCGCCGCGCAGGGCGGCAAAGGCCACCGGCTGGAGAAGGCGGCGATGAGGGCGGCCGGCTGGGTGCTCAACCACCCGGCGGCGCTCGCCGCGGGCGAGAAGGCGGCATCGATGACCCGGGGGCTGCACCCCCGGCGGCTCCCGGGCGCTGCGGCCTGGACCGACAGCCGCGACCTGCCCGGACTGCCGCCCGAACCGTTCCGTGACTGGTGGAAGAAGAACCGCGCATGAGCTCCCGCGATCAGATCCTCGCCCGCGTCCGTGCCGCGGTGGCGGGCGCGCCGGAGGCCCCCGAGGTCGTACGCGACTACCTCACCACGCACACCGCCGACGACCCGGCGGCCGTGCTGGACCTCCTCCACGAGAACCTCGCGGACTACCGCGCCCTCGTCCACCGGACCCGGCCCGACGGGCTGCCGGCGCTCCTCGCCCGGCTGCTCGCCGAGCGCGGTGCGACGACGGTGCTGGCGCCGGCCGGGCTGCCCGCCGCGTGGCTGGCCGAGTCCACCGCGGTCCGCAAGGACGACACCCCGGAGTCGACCGCGCAGGAACTCGACGCCGTGGACAGTGTGGTCACCGGCTGTGCGGTGGCCATCGCCGAGACCGGCACCCTCGTCCTGGACGGCAGTGCCGATCAGGGGCGCCGCCGGATCACCCTCGTCCCCGACCACCACATCTGTGTCGTACGGGCCCCCGAACAGGTGGTCGCCTCGGTGCCGCAGGCCCTCCCGCGTCTCGATCCGGCACGGCCGCTCACCTGGATCTCGGGCCCTTCGGCCACCAGCGACATCGAACTCGACCGGGTCGAAGGCGTCCATGGGCCCCGCACCCTCGAAGTGGTCCTCGTCGAGGAGTGACCGGGGCGCCGGCGGATGGCCATGAGCGGTACCGCTGGACGACCGACCGACCGACCGACCGCCACCGCCAACGCTGCCGCACCGGAAGCGGCTGACGGCAATCCGTCAGCCGGGTCGGCAACCCCGCGGGTCAGTACATCTAGTGGCTGTCCGGCGTGCCAGGCGCGATGACCGCGAAGACACCGCCCTGGGGGTCGCTCAGGACCGCCATGCGGCCCACCGCCATGTCGAAGGCCGGGGCCAGCACCGTGCCCTGGGCGCGGACGGCCGCCGCCTGGACGCTGTCCACGTCGTCGACGTTGAAGTACGACAGCCAGTTCGGGGGCGTCCCGGGCGGCAGGTTCGTCATGTCCTTCATCCCGCCGACGGGGCGGTCGTCCACCTTGAGCTCCACATACCCCTCGGCGCCCGGGAGATCGGCGGCGGCGGTGGTGAGCGGCAGGATCGCGGAGTAGAACGCGGCGGCGGCCGGGATGTCGTCCGTGCTCAGCTCGTTCCAGATGAGGGCGCCGTGCTCGTTGACGATCCCCGCACCGTCGAACGAGCCGGCCTGCCACAGACCGAAGACAGCACCGGCCGGGTCGGAGACGAGGGCCATCCGCCCGAGGTCCATCACGTCCATCGGGCCCGTGAGGACCGTGCCACGGGCGTCGGTGACGGCCTTGACGGTGGCGTCGATGCTTGCGGTGGCCAGGTACGTGGTCCACACGGTCGGGGGCATCGGGTCCGGAGCCTTGCCGTCCGGCCCCATCGCCTTCATGATTCCCGCGACGGGCCTGCCGCCGAGGGTGCAGACGGCGTAACCGCCCTGCTCGGCCGGGCCGATCTCGCCCTCCCAGCCGAGGAGGTCGCGGTAGAAGTCGATGGCCGCCTGCTGGTCGGGGACCATCAGGTCGATCCAGCACGGGGTGCCGGGCTTGTAGGGGCCGTTCATTTCGGGCACGGATGCCTCCGGATGGCATGAGGGCAGGACAGGGCAGGACGGGCCATCCATTGCCCGGCCCGGACGCCCCGAAGCGGGCCGTCCGGGTGAGACGGCCGACCGCGCCTCCCCGGAAACAGCCGACGGCCCCTCCCCGGGAGGGGGAGGAGCCGCGGTCACGCCGGCCCGCCGGCCGCTCGGGCCAAGAGGGCGGCGCGCGCCCTCCCGGCCGGAGCTCAGACGGAGCGGTGGTACTGGTCGGGCACGTGGGCGTCGGCGCCCAGTTCGCGGGCGGCGTGGCGGGCGAAGGACGGGTCGCGGAGCAGTTCGCGGCCGACCAGGACGGCGTCGGCCTCACCGTTGGCGAGGATCTTCTCGGCCTGCTCGGTCTCCGTGATGAGGCCGACCGCCGCGGCCGGGACGCCGGCTTCGTTGCGGACGCGGGCGGCGAAGGGGACCTGGTAGCCGGGGCCGGTCGGGATGCGGACGCCTGCGGCGTTGCCTCCGGTGGAGACATCGATGAGGTCGACGCCATGGGCCTTGAGCTCGGCGGCGAAGCGGACGGTGTCGTCGGCGGTCCAGCCTTCCCCGCCCTCCAGCCACTCGGTGGCGGAGATGCGGAAGAACAGCGGGAGTTCGTCGGGCCAGACGGCGCGCACGGCGTCGGTGACTTCGAGGGCGAAACGGGTGCGGTTCTCGTAGGAGCCGCCGTACGCGTCGGTGCGGTGGTTGGAGTGCGGGGAGAGGAACTCGCCGATGAGGTAGCCGTGGGCGCCGTGGAGTTCGATGACCTCGAATCCGGCGTCCAGGGAACGGCGGGCGGCGTCCACGAACTGCTGGACTATCTCCTTGATGCCGTCGACGGTCAGCTCGGTGGGTGCCGGGTGCCCGTCGTCGAAGGGAACCGGGCTCGGGGCCAGAGCCTGCCAGCCGTACTCGTCCGTGCCGAGCGGCTTGCCGCCCTTCCAGGGACGGTCGGTCGAGGCTTTGCGGCCGGCATGGCCGATCTGGATTCCGGGAACCGTGTTCTGGCTCCTGAGGAAGTCGGTGATGCGGCGGAAGGCTCCGACCTGGGCGTCGTTCCAGATACCGAGGTCGTAGGGGGAGATCCGGCCCTCCGGGGAGACAGCGGTCGCTTCGACGATGATGAGGCCGGTGCCGCCGGCGGCACGGGCGCCGTAGTGCTGGAAGTGCCAGTCGTTGGGGGCTCCGGTGAGAGGGCCGTCGGAGGCAGCGCTGTACTGGCACATGGGCGGCATCCACACGCGGTTGGGGAAGGTCAGCGACCGCAGGGTGTACGGCTCGAAAAGGACGCTCACGTGAGGCTCCATTCACGACGGCATGGGGACGGCTAATACGGTACCTGTCGTAGTACGGTAAATGTCAAACTACGAAGGAACTCGTACAATTCCCGGAAGTGGGCCGTCCCCAGGAACCGTCCGGGCCCAGAGGTGAGGAGAGTCGTCGTGGCGACCGCAACGAGCAACCGTGTGCTCGCCCATCCGGCGCGTGACGAGATCCGCCTGGACGGCTTGCTCCATGCGCTGGCCGACCCCATGCGGATGTGTGTGGTACGTGAACTGGCCGTGGACGGCGGTGAGTTGTCCTGCTCCCGGTTCGACCTTCCGGTGACTAAGTCGACCACCACCCACCACTTCAGGGTGCTGCGCGAGAGCGGTGTGATCCGGCAGATCTACCGGGGCACCGCGAAGATGAGCGTCCTGCGCAGGGATGATCTGGAAGCGGTCTTCCCCGGCCTGCTGGACGGGATCCTCGCCGCGGCCGATGCGGAGGCCGCGCGGGAGGCGTGATCGGCCGTCCCGTGATCAGCCACCCATGATCCGCGACCGTCAGGAAGATGACGCGGGGCCGTCGGCCGGAGGCACGCCCAGCCTCCAGTCGAGTCCGTACCGCTGGAACAGCTCGGCCCGCAGCCGTGCGTGCGGCATCGGCGCCCCCGGCAGCAGCTGGGCGAAGACCGTGCCCATGAGCTGGGCGCGCAGCAGCGGATAGTCGGTGTCCGGGTCGGGCGATCCGTACCGCGCCACCGTCGAGCGCAGGACCCGGGCGAGCTGTTGCTGTTCGGGGCACTGTACGAACCCCTGTTCCTGGAGGATTCCGGCCATGTGGGTCCGCATCAGCACGGGGTGGTCGTCGGCCAGCCCCAGGATCGCGTCGATGGCCCTGGCCAGCAGCTCCTGACCGTCGTCGGTGCGCGGCTCCCGCTCCAGGGCCTCGGTCAGCGTGCGGTGCATCAGGCGGTGCACGGCGGACTGCAGCAGATACCGCTTGCCCGGGAAGTAGTACGAGACGAGGCCGCGGGCGGACCCGGCGCGGTCGGCGATGTCCGCCAGCGTCGTCGCCTCGTACCCGCGCTCACCGACAAGATCCACTGTGGCCTGCAGAAGCCGCTCGCGGGAGCGCCGCCGCAACTCCTCATTGACCGATGGGCTGCGCGGGGACATGCTTACTCCTGCGTTGACTGGCTCTCAGCCAACTATAATCAGCGCATCCTGCGAAGTGTGCCGTCAGGGGCAGTTCCGCGGGATCCGTCCGGACCGGGCGACGCGGGGGATCGTCCGGTCCGGACCTCCTGCTGTCAGCCGGCCAGCTCCAGGACCGGCCGGAGCGCGTCAGGGCGCTCGGCGGCGGGCAGATGGTCCACGAAATGGACCGCGCAGCCCAGATTCCGGGCACCGCCGTCGGCGTCACGGCTGTCGCCGACCATCAGGGTCTCGCCGGGGTCCTGCCCCAGCGCCTCACAGGCGGCACGGAAGAGCCGGACGTCGGGTTTCTGGATGCCGTGCTCGTACGACAGGGTGTAGTGGTCCACATACGGGTCGACTCCGTGGCCGCGGAACACCGGCCGGAGGTCCCAGCCGATGTTGCTGACCACGCCGACCGCGATCCCGCGGGCGTGCAGGGTGCTGAGCACTTCGGCCGCGTCCGGGTAGGGGTGCCAGGCGCCCGGTGTCATATGGCGCGTGTAGAGGGCGTCGTACAGCGCCGGATCCGGCAGCGCGACCTGCCGGGCGAGACCCGTGAACGCGGCCCGGTGCTGTACGGCGCTCTCGTCACGGGAGGCCCACAGCCCGGCGAGCGAGGGCGGTACGCGCTGTGGCTCCGGACCGCCGGGCTGCGCTCCCGCCGCCGCCAACTCTGCGGCACGGAGTGCGAGTTCCTGCTGGCCCAGGCCGATACCCGTCTCGTCGACGGTGGCGCGGAGCCAGGTTGCGACGGGCTCGATCCGGAAGAGCGTTCCGGAGAAATCGAAGAGAACGGCCTTGATCGTCATACGGGTGTTCCTTACCTTCCCAGCCGCAGCGACTGTCGCCGGGCATCGGCGCCCCCGGGCTATCCGAGCGCGCGCAGCCCCGGGACGAACGCCACAAGCAAGGGCACGACCGGCACCAGGGAGGCGGCGGCGGTGAGGCGCAGCCTGCGGCCCGTCGTGAGCCGCGGGGCCGCGCTCAGCAGCCGGTCGACGCGGTGCGGAAGCTCCGCGTCGGAGGTCGGGCAGGGGCCGAAGACACCGCGGTGCTCATTGAGTTGGACCAGGGCCAGCGCGATCGTGAGCCGGCCGAAGCGGCGCGAGGCCACATCGTCGGCGGCGAGCTCCACCAGCCGGTGCATCTCGTTGCGGAAGGCGGCGAAGACCGGAATCTGCGGAAAGCCCACGGCGAGCGCGGCCGAGCAGTGCAGCAGCCAGTCGTGGCGGGCGCGGGCGTGGCCCTGCTCATGGGCGAGCACCGCATCGAGTTGACGGCCTTTCAGGCCCCGGAGCGCCGCCGTGGTGATGACCAGCTGGGGGGCCGCGCCGGGCAGCCACCAGGCGTCGGGGCGCTCGCCCTCCAGGACGACGAGGCGTTCGCTGCCCGGCTCCTCGCCGGGCAGGACGGGGGAGCGCACCAGCAGTTCCCTGCGGCTCTGCCTGCGTGCGGCCCGTGCGCGGCGGACCTCGCGGGTGAGCATCACGGCCGTCCAGACCCCGCCGGCGGCCAGCACCGTGGCGGTCGCCGCCGACCACTGGGCGTACGCGCCGAGTGCGTACGCCTCGACGACGGCGTGCGGGGCGGGCGCGAAGACATGGCCCCGTACGAGCTGCCAGGCGGCCGATGCGCTGAACGTCATCGCCAGGGCGAAGCAGAGCAGTACGGCGGCCACCACGCACTGCCACACCCAGAGCGCCACCACCGGCTCCCGCTCGGGCCACTGGGCGCGCGCCAGAAGCCGTGGTGCCGCAACTGCAGCCACGGCTCCGATCAGCAACAGCGCCAGGGAGACCACCATGGGCGCCAGTTTATGGAGTCGGCGCGGCGCCGGGGTATGGCCTGGCTCCGCAAGTGACACAGGACACGGTCGGGTTCCCCCGCCGGGCCCGGGTCAGACCGTCAGCAGCATCGCGAACATCGCTGTCCCCATCGCGAGCCTGCAGGCGAGTGTCAGCTCCGGACGGGCGCCCCAGCCGCCGGCTCCGCCGCCCGCACCGGCGGCGGCCGCCGCGGGCGCCGGTGCGGGCACCAGCGCCGCGCCCGCGCGCAGGATGTACCCGGCGTAGTAGACAAGCAGCGCGCCGGTGATCAGCGGGACCCCGCCGGCCGGGTGCGCCGTGTGCGCCATCGGGGCCATCGGGGCCATCGCGCCGCCGTCCGCTCCGCCCGCCATCCCCGATGTCATCGTGAGCGCCATGTAGACCATGGCCAGCGAGCCGACCAGATGATGCAGATGGCGCGCGCCCTTCCGCAGCCGCCACAGCGCCCGCAGACCGCTCACCGCGAAGACCGCGGCGAGCACCGTCCACCCCCACTCCGGGGGAGCGGCCACCACGGCCGGCAGGGCCATCGCCGCCATCCCGAACCCCATCAGCGCCTCGCTCCCGGCGGCGGCCCGTGCCCGCCGCGACACACCGCGCATCCGCAGCAGGCAGTACCCGCCGGCCGCTACGCACAGTGCCATCAGCAGCCAGCCGGACATCGCTGATCCGTGCACGGCGTACCTCCCCCTCCGACGCGTCGGCCCGCCGGGCCGCCCCCGACGCATCAATGCCCGCACCCGGCGGAGCGCACGCGAGCGCAGGGGGGCACGGGGGAGCGCGTCACGGGCGCGTTACTGTCTGGACAGCGGCGGGCGGGACGGCTCCGGCCCGCTTCCGGCCCGCCCGGGACCGCCTTCGACAGGAGACATCACCCCATGGACACCGCCCCCGACCGGATCACTTTCAGGGACGCGGCAGAGGCCGACGTACCGGCGCTCGTCGCCCTGATCGAATCGGCCTACCGCGGGGAGACCAGCCGCGCCGGCTGGACCACGGAGGCGGACATCCTGGACGGCCGGCGCACCGATCCTGAGGGGGTGCGCGGGGTGCTGGCGTCGCCCGCGAGCAGGGTGATGGTGGTGGAGCGCGACGGCGAGCCGGTCGCCTGTTGCCAGCTGGAGCGGCGCGGCCACGCGGCCTACTTCGGGATGTTCGCGGTCAGTCCGGCGCTCCAGGGTGCGGGTCTGGGCAAGCAGATCATCGCGGAGGCAGAACGCCGGGTGCACACGGAGTGGGGCGCCGACGAGATGCAGATGACGGTCATCTCGGTACGGGACGACCTCATCGCCTGGTACGAGCGGCGCGGCTACCGCCGTACGGGGAGGATGTACCCCTTCCCGTACGGCGACGAGCGGTTCGGCATCCCGCTCCGCGACGACCTGCAGTTCGAACTGCTGGTCAAGCCGCTCCCGGCCGGGTTCCCTGTCCCCCGGGCCCAGTAGCCCCCCGGGCCCATCAGCGGCGCTCAGGCGGTGAACCGCCCGGTGCGCCGGATCTCCGGGTAGTCGGTGGTCGCACCGTCCAGGTCCAGGGCCCGGACCAGCCGCAGATGGTCCTGGGTGTTCACCACCCAGCCCAGCACCTTCAGCCCCTCGGTGTGCGCCTTCTCGACGGTCTCCAGGGTCAGCCTGCGGATGTTCAGCGCCACCGTGGCCGCGCCTGCCGCCTTGGCGCGGTCCACGATGTCGGGCCCCCAGCGGCTCGCGATCAGCACGGTCCGTACACCCGGCACGAGCGCGGCGATCTCGCGGACCGCCTCGTCGTGGAACGAGGAGACCTCCACCCGTCCGGCCAGGTCGCGCCGGAGCATCACATCGGCGAGCGCCCGCGCCGCCGCCACGTCCTTGATCTCGGCCTGGACGGGGGAGCGGACCGCGTCCAGCACCTCTTCGAAGACCGGGATCCGCTCGCCCTGCCCGGCGTCGAGCTCACGCAGCTCGGCGAGTGTCCGGTCGGCGATGGCTCCCCTGCCGTCGGTCGTGCGGTCCACGTCCGTGTCGTGCATGACGACGAGTGCGCCGTCCTTGCTCAGATGCAGGTCGAGCTCGATGGCGTCCATACCCGCCTGTTCCGCGTGGCGGAAGGAGCGCAGGGTGTTCTCCGGCTCGACGCCCATGACCCCGCGATGTCCGATGATGAGGAGACTCAAGGTTCTCTCGCTTCCGTCGACGGCGGCTCTCGCGTGGCATTGCTACCCAGCTGACAGAGCCGCAGCCCAACGTTCCGTATCCACCCCTCGTCCGCGCGCCCCGCGGCGCCCCCGTGGCCCGCGCCTCCGGTCGGCGGGAGCCTCTGCCACAGATCTTCCGATGTGCGGTTTTTCCGGCCCCCGCAGGGTGGAAGCGGTTTCCTCCGGGGCATAAGACAGGAAGATTCGCTGCGATCACGGGGGTTCAGCGGGACAATCTCCTGAGGGCTGCCTTGAATGAGCCTTCCGAACATGGATACGGTGTCCCAGCGGTTTGGCGGAAAGTTCTGCTGTGGAGGAAGTGACATGACGAAAATTCTTGTGCAGGACACGGTTGGCGGCGGTATATCGGACACCCCGCGCGTGGTCGAGCACCCGGCCTGGCCCGTGCTCAAGAACGCCGTCGAGGAGATCCGGCCCTGGCAGTCGAAGGACGGTTCCATCGACTTCGAGGCCGACGGAGCCCCTTCCCGTGACGACGTCGACGCCGCGTTCGCGCGCGTGACCGGAGCGATCGAGCAGCTCTCGCCGCTGCTGCCGCACGACGCCGCGTACCACGAGGCCCTCGTCGCCGACCTCCGCAAGTGGGCCGACAGCGGATTCGCCGTCCCGGACTTCCTGGACTCGCTGCTCGCCTTCCACCCCGCAGACCTGCGCGCCGACGGACTCCAGCACCTGGTCGTCTTCGCGATGTACACGCAGAACGGCAACCCCGACCGCAATCTCGAAGCGGTCGTACTGCGCATGGTCTGGCCGGAGTGGCTCTCCGACCTGGAGGCCACGCGCTACGACAACCCGCTCTTCTGCGGGATCACCTTCGAGGACTTCACCTCCGGGTACGACACCAACTCCGCGGTGCTCTTCCCGGAGACCATCGCCGTCCGCGAGGCCCCCGAACGTTTCACCTGGGGCGGCATCTTCTGCGACCGCGAGGCGGCCCGCTTCCGCGCCGTCACGGAGGCCGCCGTACAGGTCCTGCGGCTCGAACTGCCCGACGACATCCGGGAGATGGTCTCCGACCAGGAGCGCTGCCAGCAGGCGTTCGTCCTGTGGGACATGGTCCACGACCGCACCCACAGCCACGGTGACCTGCCCTTCGACCCGTTCATGATCAAGCAGCGCCAGCCGTTCTGGATGTACGGCCTCGAAGAGCTGCGCTGCGACCTCACGGCCTTCCGGGAGGCCGTGAAACTGGACGCCGACGGCTTCGGACAGGGCCGTGACGTCCAGTACGCCGTGCTCTTCGACCGGATGTTCCGCTTCCCGGTGACCGGCGAGCGCGTACGCAACTACGACGGTCTCGGCGGCCAGCTGCTCTTCGCCTATCTGCACCAGCACGACGTGGTGCGCTGGACCGACAGCACCCTGAAGATCGACTGGGAGCGCGCCCCGCAGGTCACCAACCAGCTCTGCGCGGAGATAGAGGACCTGTACCGGGCGGGCATCGACCGCCCCAAGCTGGTGCACTGGTTCGCCGGCTACGACCTGGTCTCGCGCTATCTCGCGCCCCACCCGGGATCGCGCTGGGCCAAGGGTCCGGACGCCCTGGATCTGACCCTGCCGCCGCGTAAACTGGTGGACGACGTGCTTCCGGACGAGTTTCCGCTCAGCATGTTCTATGAGGCACTCGCCAAGAAGCTCAAGGGTGTGGTGGCCTCGACCAAGGGCATCACCGCGGCGGGCACCCCCCAGCGGGAAGCGGCGTGAGCGCCCGCAGGCAGGAGGCGGAGACGATGAGCAAGGGATCGCTGGACGGAGCCGTGGTCGCGGTGGCCGGGGCCGCGGGCCCGGCGGGCCGCGCGGCGCTGCTGAGGCTGGCCGAGGCCGGAGCGACCGTGGTAGGCGCCGACGCCGACGTCGCCAGGCTCGCCGAGGCGGTGGACGCGGCGCGCTACGCGCACGGCGGCGCCACCGTGACCGGGGAGAGGGTCGATCTGCTGGACCTGGAGGCCACCCGGGCCTGGGCGGACCGTACCGAGGCAGAGTTCGGCCGTATCGACGGTCTGGTGCACCTGGTCGGCGGCTGGCGCGGCGGCGCCACCTTCGCCGACACCGCCGTCGCCGACTGGAACCTGCTGGAGCGGCTGCTGATCCGCACGGTGCAGCACACCTCGCTCGCGTTCCACGACGCGCTGCTGCGCAGCGACCGCGGCCGCTATGTGCTGATCAGCGCGGCCGGTGCGTCCAAGCCCACGGCGGGCAACGCGGCCTACGCGGCGGCGAAGGCGGCGGCCGAGGCCTGGACGCTGGCCCTCGGCGACGCCTTCCGCAAGGCGGGCGGTGAGGACGGTCCGCGTACCGCCGCCTCCGTCCTGGTCATCAAGGCTCTGGTGCACGACGCGATGCGTGCCGAGCGTCCGAATGCGAAGTTCTCGGGCTTCACCGATGTCGCGCAGCTGGCCGAGGCCATCGCCGGTGTCTGGGACCAGCCCGCCGGAGATGTGAACGGAAAGCGCCTGTGGCTGACTCCCGCCCCGTGACGACCGATGCCGTACGCCACCACGACCCGCAGGTCCGCGGCTTCGCCAGTGACAACTACGCGGGCGCGCACCCGGAGATCCTGGCCGCGCTCGCCGTCGCCAACGGCGGGCATCAGATCGCGTACGGCGAGGACCAGTACACCGACCACCTCCAGCGGCTGATCCACAGCCACTTCGGGCAGAGCGCGGAGGCGTTCCCGGTCTTCAACGGCACCGGGGCCAACGTCGTCGCGCTGCAGGCGCTCACCGACCGGTGGGGCGCCGTCGTCGCGGCCGAGACGGCCCATATCAACGTGGACGAGGGCGGCGCCCCCGAGCGCGTCGCCGGACTCAAGCTCCTCACCGTACCGACGCCGGACGGCAAGCTCACCCCTGAGTTGATTGACCGTCAGGCTTTCGGCTGGGACGACGAGCACCGGGCCATGCCGCAGGTCGTCTCGATCACCCAGAACACCGAACTCGGCACGGTCTACACGCCGGATGAGATCCGGGCGATCTGCGAGCACGCCCACGGCTACGGGATGAAGGTGCATCTCGACGGGGCCCGGATAGCCAACGCGGCGGCCTCGCTCGACGTACCGATGCGCGCCTTCACCAACGCGGTGGGCGTGGACATCCTCTCGTTCGGCGGCACCAAGAACGGCGCGCTCTTCGGCGAGGCGGTCGTGGTCCTCAACCCCGACGCCGTACGGCACATGAAGCATGTGCGGAAGATGTCGATGCAGCTGGCGTCCAAGATGCGTTTCGTCTCGGTGCAGCTGGAGGCGCTGCTGACCCGCGATCTGTGGCTGCGCAACGCCCGCCACGCCAACACCATGGCCCAGCGCCTCGCGGCCGGTGTCCGCGAGACGGACGGGGTCGAGATCCTGCACGAGGTCCAGGCCAACGCGGTGTTCGCCCGGCTGCCGCACGATGTCAGCGAGCGCCTCCAGAAGCGCTACCGCTTCTACTTCTGGGACGAACCGGCCGGCGATGTCCGCTGGATGTGCTCCTTCGACACCACCGAGGACGACGTGGACGGCTTCCTGCTGGCTCTGAAGGAAGAACTGGCCCGCTGAGGCCGGAGAGGAGCCGGCCCGCTGCGGCCGGAGGGGAACCGGCGGCCCCCTGACGCCGATGAGGTCCGCGG
>NZ_JBHYWP010000097.1:0-32068 GCF_042751845.1 Streptomyces sp. NPDC059398
GCAAACCCGTTTGTTGACTCGTGCGGTGGGCTCGCTGTTGTTTAACCGCGACTGCAGCGGGGCGGGCACCGCGCGGTGCCCCGGCCCTGCTCATTGCTTGTTCTCCGTGCGCTTGTTCTCCGTACGGGTGTGCCGTCCCGCTACAGGCCCTGCCACTCCGGCTTCGAGGCGAACGTCGCGCGGAAGTAGTCGGCCAGCTTCAGCTTGGACGCCGCCGCCTCGTCGACGACGACCGTCGCGTGCGGGTGCAGCTGGAGCGCGGACGCGGGCACCACGGCGGCCACCGGACCCTCGACGGTCTGCGCCACGGCCTCGGCCTTGCCCTCGCCGGTGGCCAGGAGCACCACGTGGCGGGCCTCCAGGATCGTCCCGATGCCCTGGGTGATGACGTGGTGCGGGACCTGGTCGATGTCACCGTCGAAGAAACGGGCGTTGTCGACGCGGGTCTGCTCGGTGAGCGTCTTGATCCGGGTGCGGGAGGCGAGCGAGGAGCAGGGCTCGTTGAAGCCTATGTGCCCGTCGGTGCCGATGCCCAGCAGCTGGAGGTCGACCCCGCCGGCCTCGGCGAGCGCCCTGTCGTACGCCTCGCAGGCGGCCGGAATGTCATCGGCCGAACCGTCGGGCCCCATGAAGGACGCCTCCGTCAGCCCGAGCGGCTCGACGACCTCGCGCAGCACCACCGAGCGGTACGACTCGGGGTGTCCTGCGGGCAGCCCCACATACTCGTCGAGCTGGCAGATCCTGGCCCGCCCCGCGTCCACGGCCCCGGCGCCCACTTTGGCGGTCAGCGCCTGGTAGACGGGCAGCGGGGTCGATCCGGTCGCGACACCGAGCAGAGCGTCGGGCTTGCGGCGCAGCAGGCCGGCCATGGCCTCCGCGATGACCTCGCCGCCTGCCTTGGCGTCCGGGACGATGACAACTTCCACGCTGGGCCTGCCGATCTGAAGAGTGCAAACATGTGGTATAGACCAATCTAGCAGAGCGGGCCTCTCGTGTCGGCGGTTCCCCCTGGTTCCCTTTCCGCCCCCTCCCATGGTCGGTCGGCGGCGGGGTGACCGCATACGGACAGCCCGCCGCCGGTCTCCCGGCGGCTGCCGCCGGATGCCGGGAACGGGGTGATCCCGGACTGCTCACGGAAGCCGCGACGGGGGCCAGGCCCGGCCATGGCGGCGGGGGAGCGTTGAGGTGAGTACCCCGGCATCCCCCGGAAACGACTGCGGGCCGCGGCGCCGGTCCGGTCGGGACCCTCGGCCCGGCCGTACGGCACCGCAGCCCTCAGCTGCATCGGCCGTCAGGTGTGCGGTGCCCGGCGGCCGTGGGGAGGACTTGGCGCAGTCAGGGCAGAGAGCGCCGCGTACCTCGTCTCCACTCTCCTGTGCGGGGAGAGCGGAAGTCTTCGCACGCCAATTGTGGACTAGACCATTCTCCGATGTCCATGCGTACGACAGAAAGAATCCGGCGGGTACGCTCACCCACGTGCCCTCCATGAACGATCTCGTACACCAGCACACCGCCCTCGACGACACCGACCTTGAGTGGCTGCACCTGCTGGTCTCGGAGTGGCAGCTGCTCTCCGATCTGTCCTTCGCCGACCTGGTGCTCTGGGTGCCCACGCGCGACGGCACCCGCTATGTCTCCGTGGCGCAGATGCGACCGAACACCGGTCCCACCTCCTACCAGGACGACATGGTCGGCCATCTCGTTCCACGCGGCCGCCGTCCACTGCTCGACGCGGCGCTCGACGAGGGCCGGATCGTGCGCGAGGGCGACCCGGAGTGGCGCGAGGAGGTGCCGGTACGGGTCGAGTCCATTCCCGTACGCCGGGAGGGCCGGGTGCTTGGGGTGATCGCCCGCAACACCAACCTGCTCACCGTCCGTACGCCGTCGCGGCTCGAACTCACCTATCTCCAGTCGGCATCCGATCTGGCCCAGATGATCGCCGCGGGATCCTTCCCCTTCCCCGGCCAGCAGGTCGACATGGACGCGTCCCCCCGGGTCGGTGACGGCATGATCCGCCTCGACGCGGACGGTGTGGTCCTGTACGCCAGCCCCAACGCCCTCTCCGCCTACCACCGGCTCGGGCTCGCGTCCGACCTGGTGGGCCAGCACCTCGGTCAGCTGACCACCGACCTCGCACCGTCCCGCGGACCGGTGGACGAGGCCATGGTCAAACTGGCCAGCGGCTACGCGCCGCGGGAGACGGAGGTGGAGGGGGACGAGGGCGTCATCCAGCTCCGCGCGATCCCGCTCTCCCCGAAGGGCACCCGGATCGGCTCCCTGGTGCTCTTGCGGGACGTCACGGAACTGCGCCGCCGCGAACGCGAGTTGATCACCAAGGACGCCACCATCCGGGAGATCCACCACCGGGTGAAGAACAACCTCCAGACGGTGGCGGCACTTCTGCGCCTCCAGGCCAGGCGGATGGACTCGGACCGCGGCAGGGAAGCGCTCAACGAGGCGGTGCGGCGCGTCGGTTCCATCGCGATCGTCCATGAGACGCTCTCGCAGAACCTGGACGAGCGTGTCGAGTTCGACGAGATCGCCGACCGTGTCATCGCGATGGTGGCAGAGATCTCACCGGGCAAGGTCGACTGCCGGCGCACCGGCCGCTTCGGCATACTCGACGCCGAGGTCGCCACTCCGCTCTCCATGGTGCTGACCGAGATCCTGCAGAACGCCCTTGAGCACGCCTTCGGACCGGGCGAGCTGGGCACCGTCGAGGTCTCCGCCGTCCGGGGCGGTATGCGGGAGGACGCCAGGCTGCTCATCACGGTGCAGGACGACGGACGGGGACTGCCCGGAGGATTCGACGCGAAGACGGCGGGCAATCTCGGGCTGCAGATCGTGCGGACACTGGTGGAAGGGGAGTTGGGCGGCTCCTTCGACATGGTCCCGGCTCCGGAGCGCGGCACCCAGGTGGTGCTCGACATACCGGTCCCGGGCGACGCGTAGCCGGAGACGGCCCCATGGGCGCCGCAACAGCGGTGAGCCCCGGACCGAAATGGTCCGGGGCTCACCGTGTGCCGGGGGAGAAGAACTCTCCCGGCGTTCTGTTACTGCGTGCGCATCGGGGGTACTGCGCGCTGCGTTTCGGGGGCGACGGTGGTGCGTACTCGCTGTACGCGCGCCGCCTGGCTCAAGCTCGTGAACAGGGTGGTCAGGCGGTCGCGTTACGCGCCCGGTTGCGAGCGGCACGGCGCTTCATCGCGCGGCGCTCGTCCTCACTGAGGCCACCCCAGACGCCGGAGTCCTGGCCGGACTCAAGCGCCCACTGCAGGCACTGCTCCATGACGGGGCAGCGGCGGCAGACGGCCTTGGCTTCCTCGATCTGCAGCAGCGCAGGACCGGTGTTGCCGATGGGGAAGAACAGCTCCGGGTCTTCCTCACGACAAACGGCGTTGTGACGCCAGTCCATGGCTGCTACCTCTCTTAGGGTGTTACGTGCAGGTGCTTGTGAATGTGAACGCTTTCACGAATCCCCCCGCAGGTGAAGGGCCGACTGCCAGATGACCTGGTTGCGGTCCGTGTGTTGAGGAGGGGTTCTGGCTTTCAGGGAGGCCGGTGTTGCGGGCCGTCCCGAGCGCCATGTAGAGATTCGCAAACCTCGGCTGCGGATACAACCCCTTCTGGAAAGTTTTTTTTGATTCCTCGGTGTCGGCTAGGTCACAGCCGTACTTCCATGGGGTGGATCCCAGCCCAAACGTTCGAGTTAAAGGACTTTCGCCACTTCCACTCACACAATCACACGCAGTGCACGGCGTACGCCTGTGAACGTCACGCTCGTACGCAGTCCCAGGTGGTCGCCGTCCATCTGGAAGGGGAGTCGGACCTTGGAATGCAAGGAGAAGTCCGTCAGATCGTGCAGCGAAACCGCGTGCTTTCCGTGGGGGCCCCGTTCAGGTGTCGAAGTGAGCAATTGAGTAGCGAAACGCGCCACATGAGCGGGTGACATTCTCGACAGGCCCAGCACGTCGAGCGCGGTGTCGAAGGACGCTTCGGGGGTG
The DNA here is from genome assembly GCF_042751845.1 of Streptomyces sp. NPDC059398. Lineage (NCBI taxonomy): Bacteria > Bacillati > Actinomycetota > Actinomycetes > Kitasatosporales > Streptomycetaceae > Streptomyces > Streptomyces sp. NPDC059398. The sequence goes on from NZ_JBHYWP010000097.1 coordinate 4,005, forward strand.
GCGTACATCGGGCGATTGCCCAGGTAGGTATAGGGAGAGGCGTTGCAGATTATGGACATCACCAGGTCCGTGACCGGGTCCTCCCCCGGGCGCTCCAGGGTGATCGCGCCGTGCCTGCGGCTCGGCTCGTCGAGGAACTGCCGGACCACCTGACGCACATAGAGCGCATGCGTGGACCGCTTTCCGCGTTCCCGCTGCTGTTCGACCCGGCCGACGACTCCCGCGTCGAATCCGAGCCCGGCACAGAAGGTGAACCAGCGCGAGGGGACCCCCGCGTCCGCCGTGCCCGGGGTGCCGGCCGCCAGGCCCAGGCCGACCGTTCGCTCGCGGCGCTCCCGCAGCGCGTCCAGGAGCGCGCCGGTCGCCTCCACCGCGTCGTTGGGCAGGCCGAGCGCGCGGGCGAAGACATTGGTGGAGCCGCCGGGGACGACCGCGAGGCCGGGGCGCCGGTCCGGGTCGGGACCGTGGTGGAGCAGCCCGTTGACCACCTCGTTGACCGTGCCGTCCCCGCCCAGGGCGACAACGAGATCGATGTCGTCACTCTCCGCGGCCCGCCTGCCGAGGTCGCGGGCGTGCCCCCGGTACTCGGTCGTGACGGCCTCCAGCTTCATCTCGCTGGCCAGCGCGTGGAGCAGTACGTCACGTGTGCGGGCACTGGTGGTGGTTGCTGCCGGATTGACCACGAGGAGTGCGCGCATGACCAGAAGATTACCTACCGCGTGGAACCGGGCCCAGCCCCGGCCTCGGTCCGGCCCCCCGGGCGCCCGCTACCCTGCAGGGGTGAGTACCGACCAGACCGCAGAGCAGCCCAGCGGACCCCGCCCCGCCCGTCTCACCGCCGCAGCGGCGCTGGCCGCGCTGGAAGGGGCGGCGATGGCCGCCGGGGGGCTGTATGTGATCGGCAAGGGCGTCTTCGCCGACGGCGACAGCCCCGAGCAGTCCGTACTGGCCGGTCTGACGCTGATCGTGCTCGCCCTGATCCCGCTGCTCGCGGCCCGCGGGCTGCTGCTCCGCCGCAGCTGGAGCCGGGGCCCCGCGATCGTCACCCAGATCATCGCGCTGCCGGTGGCCTGGACGCTGCTCTCCGCGCAGGGCGTGCTGATCCCGGCCGGGGCGGTGCTCGCGGTGGTGGCCCTGGCGGCGCTCGTCCTGCTGGTCAATCCGACGACGGCCAGGGCGCTGGGGATCAGGAGCGCGCGGGGGGCCTGAGGGCTGTCCTGTAACCCCCGACGGCCGCAGTATTGCCTGCCTGCCTGCCTGCCTGCCCCCAGGCCCCCCGGCCGCCGTCTACTCCTCGACCAGCAGGCGCTCCCGCAGCTGCGCCAGGGTCCTGGCGAGCAGCCGTGAGACATGCATCTGCGAGATACCCACTTCCTGGGCGATCTGCGACTGGGTCATGTTGCCAAAGAACCGGAGCATCAGGATCCGTTTCTCTCGCGGGGGCAGGTCCTCCAGCAGCGGCTTGAGCGACTCGCGGTACTCGACTCCTTCGAGCGCCTCGTCCTCGGAGCCCAGGGTGTCCGCCACCGCGGGTGACTCGTCGTCCGTGTCGGGGACGTCCAGCGAGAGGGTCGAGTACGCGTTGGCGGATTCCAGGCCCTCCAGGACCTCTTCCTCCGAGATACCGAGACGCTCGGCCAGCTCATGGACCGTGGGCGCCCTGCCGTGCTGCTGGGAGAGCTCCGCGGTGGCCGTGGTCAGCGAGAGGCGCAGCTCCTGGAGGCGGCGCGGCACCCGGACCGCCCAGCCCTTGTCGCGGAAGTGCCGCTTGATCTCGCCGACCACGGTCGGAGTCGCGTACGTGGAGAACTCCACGCCGCGGTCCGGGTCGAACCGGTCCACCGACTTGATCAGACCGATCGTGGCGACCTGGGTCAGATCGTCCAGCGGCTCCCCGCGGTTGCGGAAACGGCGGGCCAGATGCTCGACCAGCGGCAGATGCATCCGCACCAGCCTGTTGCGCAGTTCGGCCTTCTGGGGCGAACCGTCGGGGAGCTCGCGCAGCTCGACGAAGAGCGCCCGCGCCCCGCTGCGGTCCCGCGGGTTGTGCTGGTCGTGGTGGTCGTGATGCTCGCTCATGAGGCCCGCCTGATCCGCCGACTCCAAAAGGCCTTCCACCGGATGCGGCCGGGCCTGTTGCTCCGGGATGTCCCCCGCGCCCAGCGTCCGCGCGCCGCGCCCGTCGTCCCGCACCGGTCCGTCCCCGTTCACGCCGGTCCAGGTCCGGCGCCGCGCTGTTTGTACAGACTGATGCTGACCGTACGGTCGTCGGCCACCGTCGACTCGACCTTGCCCGCCAGTGCCGAGAGCACCGTCCAGGCGAAGGTGTCGCGCTCGGGTGCGCGGCCGTCCGTCGTGGGCGCGGACACCGTCACTTCGAGGGAGTCCTCGATGAGACGGAACACGCAGCTCAGTACGGAGCCGGGCACGGCCTGCTGAAGCAGGATCGCGCAGGCCTCGTCGACCGCGATGCGCAGATCCTCGATCTCGTCGAGGGTGAAGTCCAAGCGTGCTGCGAGGCCGGCCGTGGCCGTACGCAGCACGGACAGGTAGGCACCCTCAGCGGGCAGCCGGACTTCGACGAAGTCCTGGGTCCCGGGCTCGCCTGCGATCTGGGACACCCTCACCTCCAAGGTGGCACAAGCTCGTTCATGGTCGGGGAAATACTGCTCCCGCAACCGTGTGTGACATGGTCGCTTCCTGACGCCGTGACGCTATCGCGATCCAAGGTTCCCTGTCGCCAGGACCCCCACCCCACGACTGTCACTCATGGTAAGCCCATGAGTACATACGGTCGCCAGGGGTGTGCACATCCGATTGCGGCGCTGTGATTCTCCGGAATGTCCGGCGGCTCCGCGGGGTTCCCGGGATGCTTCGGCCAACTGGAAAGACGCAGCGAACGGTTGACGTACCCAGAGCTCAGACGATCGAACCGTCGACAAAGCACCACCGCCAGCTCTCTCCCGGCTCGAAACTCCGCATCACCGCGTGCCCGGTCTCCTTGAAGTGTCCGGTGGCGTGCTGGTACGGGGACGAGTCGCAGCAGCCCACATGCCCGCACACCAGGCAGAGGCGCAGCTGTACCGGGTGGCTCCCGATGGCCAGGCACTCGGGGCAGGTGTCGCTCAACGGGGCCGGCTCGGGGCGCGGCAGTTCTGCAACATGCTGGCACTCGCTCATGATTGCCAGGTTACGACGGACCGGGACCGAGGGCGGGGAGACCCATGGACGCATTGCCGCTGGTGGCACTGGTGGCGGGCAGCGCAGCCGTGGCCGGTGTCGCGCGCCGGACGCCGGTGGCGGCGCCGCTGCTCCTGGTCGCGGTCGGGCTGGGCGCCGCGTATCTGCCGGGGGTGCCCGAGTACACGCTGGATCCCGGAGTCGTCCTGCCGCTCGTGCTGCCGCCGCTGCTCTACACGGCGGCCGTCGACTCCTCGTACCTGGATCTGCGCGCCAATCTGCGGCCCGTCGCACTGCTCTCGGTCGGCTATGTGCTCTTCGCGACCGTCGCGGTGGGCTGGCTCGCCTATCTGATCGTGCCGGACCTGCCGCTCACCGCGGCCCTGGTGCTGGGTGCGGTGATCGCCCCGCCGGACGCGGTGGCGGCCACGGCCATCGCCCGGCGTCTCGGGCTGCCCTCCCGGCTCACGACGGTCCTCCAGGGCGAGTCGCTGGTCAACGACGCGACCGCGATCACCGCCTACAAGGTGGCTCTCGCCGCCGCGGTCGGCGCCGGGGTCTCCTGGGCCGGCGGGCTCGGGGAATTCGCCCTGGCGTCGGTCGGCGGAATCGGGGTCGGCCTGGTCCTGATGGTGCCGCTGCACTGGCTGCGCACCCATCTCAGGGAGGCGCTGCTGCAGAACACCCTCTCGCTGCTCATTCCCTTCGTGGCCTATGCGGCGGCCGAGCGGGTACACGCGTCGGGGGTGCTCGCCGTGGTGGTCGTCGCGCTCTATCTCGGACACCGTTCCTGGCAGGTCGACTTCGCCACCCGGCTCCAGGAGGAGGCCGTCTGGAAAATGGTCTCCTTCATTCTCGAATCGACGGTCTTCGCGCTGATCGGACTGCAATTGCCCTTTGTGCTCAGAGGGCTTGGCACTTACGGGGGAGGAGAGGCCGCCTGGTATGCGGCGGTCGTATTCGTGATCGTCGTGGTGGTGCGTTTCGTCTGGGTCTTTCCGGCCACTTTCCTGCCGCGCGTGATCTCCCGCAGGATCAGGGAACGCGAACCCGATACGGACTGGACCGCGCCGGTGGTCGTCGGCTGGGCCGGAATGCGCGGGGTTGTCTCGCTCGCCATCGCCTTCTCGATCCCGCTGACCGCGCACGGCGCACCGTTCCCCGCCAGGAACCTGGTGCTCTTCCTGACCTTTACGACGGTGATCGCCACCCTGGTCGTGCAGGGTCTTTCCCTGCCGCCGCTGATCAGGCTGCTGAAGATCCCGGGCCGTGACGTCCATGCCGAGACGCTCGCCGAGGCCCAGGCGCAGAACGACGCGTCGCAGGCGGCGGAGAACCTGCTGGACGCGATGCTCGCCGACGAGGACAACAGCCTTCCGGAACCGCTCGCCGACCGGTTGCGCGCCGTGATGGCACGGCGCAGGAACGCGGTCTGGGAACGGCTCGGCACGGTCAACGAACGCACCGGTGAGAGCGCCGACGACACCTACCGGCGGCTCGCCAGGACGATGATCGGCGCCGAGCGGGAGGTCTTCGTCGAGCTGCGCGACCGGCGGCGCATCGACGACGAACTCCTCAGGACGCTGCTCCGCAGGCTCGACCTGGAGGAGGCGGCGGCCTACCGCGAGGAGGAGTCGGGCTGACTACCGCGAGGCTGATTACCGTGAGGAGGAGTCGGGCCGGCCGGTGATGACGGCGGCGATCCGGGTGCCCGGCGGGAAGGCGCCTTCGGCGGCCAGTTCGGTCAGTCCGTACAGCATCTTGGCCACGTAGATCCGCTCGACGGGGACCTGGTGCAGCTCCTCGAATCCGGCGGCGAAGGCTTCGAGCCCGGGTGTCGTGCGGGCGTATCCGCCGAAGTGGAACCGGTCGTCGAGCCGCCAGTCACCGATCCTGGCCCCGAAGGCGGCCTGCTGGAGTGCGGTGACCCCGGCGGTGAGGAAGCCGCCCTTCAGGACGGGGAAGCCGAGGGCGCGCTGGTCCGCGGTGAGACCGGCCGCCAGGCCGGCGAGCGTGCCGCCGGTGCCGACGGCCACGGCGACGGTGTCGGCGAGCCCCCGCAGCTCCCGGCCGAGCGCGGCGCAGCCGTGGACGGCCTCGGTGTTGCTGCCGCCCTCGGGGACGACGTACATCCCGGTGGTGTCGAGACCGGCCGGGACCGCCTTGGCGCGGTAGGCCCCGCGGTCCACGAAGTACAGCCGCATACCGCCGGCGGCGCACCGGGCGAGCGAGGGGTTGAGCGGGCGGTGGGCCAGCTCGTCCCCGCGTACGACTCCGATCGTCGGGAAGCCGAGCAGCCGGCCCGCGGCGGCGGTGGCCCGCAGATGGTTGGAGTACGCGCCGCCGAATGTCAGCACGGTCCGCCCGGCCGCCGCCGTCAGATTGGGCGCGAGTTTCCGCCATTTGTTGCCCGGCAGATCCGGGTGGATCAGATCGTCGCGTTTGAGCAGCAGCTGTACGCCGTGGCGGGCGAAGCGGGCGTCGTCGAGCGGTTCGAGCGGCGACGGCAGCAGCGGCCGCAGTGACTGCGGCCCTCCGGGGGCGGGGGAGGGGCCGTGGGCTCCAGGGGGCATGGGGTCATTGTCCGCCCCCGGCATCCGCGACGCGGGGCGGCCCGTACGTCCGTACGTCGGCCCGCCGGCCCGGTGGCCGCCCGTTCGGCAGCCGTCCGCTTGTCGGCCCGCCCGTCCGCTCGGCCCGTCCGTCAGCCCGGCCCGTCCGTCAGCCTGCGGCGAGCCAGAGGTCGGGGCCGAACACCTCGTAGTGGATGTCGGCGGGCCGCACCCCGGCCGCCAGCAGCTGGGTGCGTACGGAGCGCATGAAGGGCAGCGGCCCACAGAGGTACGCATGGGTCCCCGGCGCGAGATCCAGCCCGCCCAGGTCCACCAGCCCGGTGCGGTCCGCCGGATGGCCGGGGCCGGGCTGCTCGTACCAGAAGTGCTCGGTGGCGCCGGGCAGCTTCTCGGTGAGGAGGGCCTGTTCGGCGCGCAGGGCGTGGTCGGCGGGGGAACGGTCGCCGTGCACGACGGTGACCGGAGCCGGGTGCCCGGTCGCCGCCAGGTGTTCCAGCATCGCCAGCACCGGAGTGCAGCCGATCCCGGCCGACGCCAGCAGGAGCGGGGCGTCCGCGGCGCCGGGGCCGATGACGAGATCGCCGTACGGGAGGGAGACCCGGAGCCGGTCGCCGGTCCGTACCCGGGTGTGGAGGTGGTGCGAGACCTCGCCGTCCGGGGCGGCGCCGTCCCGCACGTGCTTCACGGTGATCGAGTGGAGCCGGCCGCCGGGGGCGCCGGAGAGACTGTACTGCCGGATCTGGCGGGACCCGTCGGGGAGCGGGACCTGGACGGAGACGTACTGGCCGGGCCGGAAGTCCGGGGCGGGTGAGCCGTCGGCGGGCCGGAGCCGGAAGGTCACCGTGTCGGCGGTCTCCTCGGTCCTGGACACCACGTCCCAGGTGCGCCACACATCGCCCGCCGCGACCTCGCGCTCCGCGTACAGCCGGGCCTCCAGCGCGATCAGCGCGTTGGCCATCAGCCAGTAGACCTCGTCCCAGGCGGCGGCGACCTCCGGGGTGACCGCGTCGCCCAGTACGTCGGCGATGGCGGCGAAGAGATGGGTGTGCACGACGGCGTACTGGGCGGGCGTGATCCCGAGCGAGGCGTGCCGGTGGGCGATCCGGCCGAGCATGACGTCGGGACGGATGTCCGGGTGCTCCACCAACTGGGCCGCGAAGGCGGCGACGGCGCCCGCGAGCGCCTGCTGTTGGGTGCCGGATGCCTGGTTGCCACGGTTGAAGAGGTCGCGCAGCAGCTCCGGGTGGGCGTCGAAGAGGTTGCGGTAGAAGAGGCCGGCGATGTCATCGATGGCCGCGCCGACGGCGGGCAGGGTGGCTCGGACGGTGGCGGTCGACTGGTCGCTGAGCATCGGTGACTCCTGGCTCTTGAATTGGTATGCGGGATGCGTATTTATGGCCGGGGGTGGTTGCGGGCGACTGTGGGTGGGGTCGGGCGGCGTTGGGTGGTGTGGGTGCGGCCTCGATGTCGCGAGTGGCCGCGCGGGCCGGTGCCCGGATGCGGTGCGAGGGGGGGTGCAGGGTGTGGGAGTTGCGGGAGTTGCGGGAGTGGTGGGAGTTGCGTGAGCGAGTGTGCGGGGGAGCGCCGGGGTGCGTGGGGTCCCGGATCAGCCGTCGTCGGGGCGGTTGCCTATGCCGAGCAGCAGCGGTCCGGTCGGTGATGCGACCAGGTCGGTGACGGTGACCGGGTCCAGCGATGCGTAGAACGCCTCCTGTGCCCGGTGCAGGGCGCCGCGCAGCAGACAGGCCGAGCGGAGCGGGCACGGGGTGGCGCCCTCGCACTCCACGACATCGCCGGGGCCTTCGAGTTCGCGGACCAGTCCGCCGATGGAAGCGGAGCGGCCGGCGCCGGTGAGGCTGAGTCCGCCGCCGCGGCCACGGCGCGCCTCGACCAGGCCGAGGTGCTGGAGTCGGGCGACGGTCTTCGCCGTATGGCTGTACGGCACCCGCATGGCCGCGGCGACCTCCTTGGTGGCCGGCGCCTCGCCCTCCTCCGTGACGGCGAGGCGCATGAGGACGCGCAGCGCCACGTCGGTGAATCTGGTGAGCCGCATGGGCGTCACGCTAAATAACTTGCATAAAAGATGCAACTTATGACCGGTCCGGGGCCGATCCGGACCGTGAACGGCAACGTGCCCCGCTCAAAGCCCTATTAGTCACACTCTTTTGTGTAATGGCGCGCCGCCGGTCTCCGCTGAAAGGCTCCTCATGCACGTCAGCCGATGATCGAGAGGACGCCAGATGTCCGTTGGTGAAGAGGTTCGCGACACGCAGGCAACGCCGCAGCAGAGTCTGGGCACGGCAGCTGCGCGGAACCTCGCGACGACCACCAAGTCCGCACCGCAGATGCAGGAGATCACCTCACGGTGGCTGCTGAAGATGCTCCCCTGGGTCCAGGTGCAGGGTGGTACGTACCGGGTGAACCGGCGGCTGAGCTACTCGGTCGGGGACGGCCGCGTGACGTTCGTGCAGACCGGTGACCGGGTGGAGGTCATCCCGGCCGAGCTCGGTGAACTGCCCGCCCTGCGGGCGTACGAGGACGAGGCGGCCCTGGCCGAGCTGGCGCAGCGCTGCACCCAGCGGGAGTTCGCGGCCGGGGAGGTGCTGGCCGCCAGGGGCGACGTGGCGGACCGGGTCTTCCTGCTGGCCCACGGCCGGGTGCAGAAGATCGGCACGGGACCCTACGGGGACGAGACCGTGCTCGGCTCGCTGGCCGACGGGGCGTACTTCGGCGACCAGGCGCTCCTGGAGGAGGGCGCCACCTGGAACTACACGGCCCGCGCCGACACCGCATGTGTCGCACTGGAGCTGACCAGGGCGGATGTGCTGAACCTCGCGGAGCGCGCCGATTCGCTGCGCGCCCATCTCGCGGGTCTGGTCTCGCTCCCCGCGCAGCGCACCAACAGCTATGGCGAAGCGGCGATCGACCTCTCCGCCGGCCATATCGGCGAGGCGCTCGTACCGAACACCTACGTCGATTACGAGGGCTCCCCCCGCGAGTACGAACTGAGCGTCGCGCAGACCGTCCTGAAGGTCCACAGCAGGGTCGCCGACCTCTACAACCAGCCGATGAACCAGACCGAGCACCAGTTGCGGCTGACCGTCGAGGCGCTGCGCGAGCGCCAGGAGCACGAGCTGGTCAACAACCGCGAGTTCGGCCTGCTCCACAACTGTGACTACGGCCAGCGGCTGCAGCCGCACGACGGAGTGCCCAGCCCGGACGACATGGACGAACTGCTGTCGCGGCGGCGCGGATCGAAGCTCTTCCTCGCCCATCCCAAGGCCATCGCCGCGTTCGGACGCGAGTGCAACAGGCGTGGTCTGGTACCGGAGAGCGTCGATGTCGACGGCCACCATGTGCCCGCATGGCGCGGGGTGCCGATCTTCCCGTGCAGCAAGATCCCGGTCAGCGACGCCCGCACCACGTCGATCATCTGCATGAGGACCGGCGAGGCGGACCAGGGCGTCATCGGGCTGCAGCAGAGCGGCATCCCCGACGAGATCGAGCCGAGCCTCTCGGTCCGCTTCATGGGGATCGACGAGAAGGCGATCATCTCCTACCTGGTGACGGCCTACTACTCCGCGGCGGTCCTGGTGCCGGACGCGCTCGGCGTGCTTGAGAACGTCGAAGTCAGCCGCTGGCGGTGAGGCGGGGCCCCGGACGGGCCGGCGCGGGCGGCGGCCGGCCCGCCGCCCGGTGCCGGCGCGCCCGCGGCATCCATGGCGATCACGCCGTACGCCCGCCGTAGAGGAAGTGACCATGACCATGACCAGAACGGACGCCGCGACCGAGGGGCACGAGGCCGCGGCGCTCCTGGAACGCACCCGTGCCGCCGTGGACCCGGAGCTCCGCTCCGCACTGGAGTCCCTGCCGGGACCCATGCGGAACATCGGGATGTACCACTTCGGCTGGGAGCAGCCGGACGGCTCACCGGCCGCGGAACAGGCGGGAAAGGCGATCAGGCCCGCGCTCGTCCTCGCCGCGGTCCAGGCGCTGGACGGGGACATGCAGGGGGCGGTAAGAGCGGCCACCGCCGTGGAGCTGGTGCACAACTTCACGCTGCTGCACGACGACGTCATCGACCGGGACGCCACCCGGAGGCACCGGGCGACGGCCTGGACCGTCTTCGGCATACCGGACGCGATCATCACCGGGGACGCGATGCAGGCGCTGGCCCTGCGGCTGCTCACGGACGACCCCCACCCCGCCGCGAAGGCGGCGGCCGCCCGGCTCACCGCCTGTGTCATCGAGCTCTGCGCGGGACAGCAGGCGGACTGCGCCTTCGAGGCCCGTGCGGAGGTCTCGCTGGCCGAATGCCTGACCATGGCCGAGGCCAAGACCGGGGCACTGCTCGGCTGCGCCTGCTCGATGGGCGCGCTGTACGCGGGCGCCGGGCCCGAAGAGGCGGCGGCGATGGACGCGTTCGGCCGGGAGGCCGGGCTCGCCTTCCAGCTGATCGACGACCTGATCGGCATCTGGGGCGAGCCGTCCCACACCGGCAAGCCGGCCGGTGCGGATCTCGCGGCCCACAAGAAGTCGCTTCCGGTGGTGGCCGCACTGGGCTCGGGCACCGGGGCCGCGGCGGAACTCGCGGAGCTGTACCGCGGCCCTCTCGACGCGGACGGCATCCGGCGGGCCGCCGACGCGGTCGACCGGGCCGGCGGCCGGGACTGGGCGCAGGCCGAGGCGGCCGACCGGATGGCCCGGGCCGTCGGCCATCTCTCCCGTGCGGTCCCCGACCTGGCGGCGGCGGGAGGTCTGCTCTCCCTGGCGGAGTATGTGACGCGGCGCAGCCGCTGAGCCGTAACCGCCCATGGCCGGACCCGCCGACTCCTGGGTCACGCCGGCTCCCGGAGCCCGCCGACTCCTGGGTTACGCCGGCTCCCGGAGCACGCCGACTCCTGGGTCACGCGACTCCCGGGTCACGTCAACTCTAGGATCACGTCAGCGAGTTGTCGGTGGTGCAACCACCCGTCGACCCGTACGAGCGACGTGAACGGCGAGAGAAGAGGGACCGGACCATGGGTGTGGCGATACGACAGGCGGGCGAGGCCGACCGTGAGGTGCTCGTGCGGCTTCTTGACGAGTCCTTCATGCAGGACCCGGTGAGCAGCTGGGTGTTCCCCGATGAGGCGCACCGCCGGAAGGTGCACGGGAAGTTCCTCGGGGTCTTCATCGATGTGGCCCTCGCCGACGGCCGCGTCGATCTCGCCGAGGACCATACGGCGATGGCCCTCTGGCTCGACATCCCGGCCGGTGTGCCGGAGGAGGAGGACGACACACCGGCCCGGATGCGGGAGACCGCCGATCCGGAGAACGAACGGGCCGAGCTGGTGGGCAGGTTGATGGGCGAGATCCATCCGCACGACCGGGCGCACGCCTATCTGCTCATGATCGGTGTGAAGCCGGAGCGGCAGGGTGAGGGGCTGGGTACCGCGCTGATGGCCCCGGTGCTGGAGCGCTGCGACCGGGAAGGGGTTCCGGCCTATCTGGAGGCGAGCAACGAGCGTAGCCGCGCGTTGTACGAGCGGCTGGGGTTCGTGTTCATGGGCACCGCGGTCCAGTTGCCCGACGGCCCGCGGATGTGGCCGATGTGGCGCGAACCGCGCGGCTGAGCGGCCCGCCTGAGCCGTGTGGCTGAGTCGCCCGCCCGGACGGTCACTCGTACGGGTGCCCGTACGTGCGCTCGCCGGGTGGCGCTGGTGGACCCGTGAGAGTTCTGTCGGAGCGTCAGGAAACGGGCGCCCGAGGCGAACCGGACCAGGAACCCGTCATTCCGGACCGCATCACTCTTGGTGACGCCGGGCTGGTGGCGGCGCTACAGTCGCGCTCATGACACCACAGTCATGGGCCGGCTGGTACCGGGACAGCCATGGATCAGATGCCCTAGTGATCAGCGCAGTAGAGCGTCAACTCCGCACCCGGATCAGGGGAGTCGACTATGCCGGAGCTTCGTTCGACTCGTTCACGCCGGTGGGCGACGCACCGGAAGGAGCCGGGCCGTTGGGCGACTGTGTCCTGGAGTGGGACATGCCGCTCCCGGTCGTTGCCGGTGACAGCACGGCCCAACAGGCCACGTTGAGCTGCCTGCTGGCCCTGCGCCGCCCGGCCACCGATCTCGGCGTCACGCTGCACTACGGCGGGACGAGCTATGTATCGGGCAACGACCAGGGCGACTTCGGCGCGGCCGTCGCGCTGATCCAGGAGCAACTCCCGCCGGGAGCCACCCTCCAGGCACCCTTCTCCGTAGCTGTGTAGCTGTGTGGCTGTGTGGCTGTGTGGCCGTCGTAGTTGGTGTAGCCGTACAGCCGGATAGCTGCGCAGCCGCTCGCCGCCCGGCTCCGGCCGGGCAGCCCACGTACTGGATCCCCACTCGGATCACGTAGCCGGATACCCACCCGCGTTACGTGGTCCGGGCTCTCACCCGGACCACGTACCCGGATCCGGGCTTGACGCTCTACCCGCTCATTGTTCTACTTGGATGCAAACAAGAGGGGAAAGAAGAGGAAGAGGGGGAAGCATGGGGAGTGCCACGGAGGGTTCGGCGAGGGGAGCTCCGGCGAGCGCCCGTATGCGGCGGGTGGCAGTCGCCGGGCTGCCCTTCCTGCTTGCCTACGCCGTCGACCTGGCGGCCTTCATTCACCTCCGGGCCCGGCTGCCGCACCGCCTGGCCAGCCACTTCGGCAACGACGGTCGCCCGGACGACACCGCGGGCCACTTGGAGTACGTCCTGGCCACCACCGCCCTCCTGGTCGGCCTGGGCCTGCTCTGGGTACTGATCGCCCGCGGTGCCCGGGGCCTGATCGTCACGGGCTGGGCGCTCGCCGGTTTCGTCGGCGCGGTGATGGCCGTGGTTCTGTACGCCAACCTGCACACCCCGGTCGAGTTCACCTTCGGCCGGGCCGTCGTCGCCGTCGGGGTGGCGGCCGTGGCGGGTGGGATCGGCTGGTGGGCGGCCCGCTTCGCACCGTCCGTGCTGCCACCGTCCGCCGAGGGGTCCGTCGAGCGGATCGATCTCGCGGCCGGTGAGACCGCGGGCTGGGCGCGCCACACGGGTGCCCGCCCGCTGCTGGTGCTCACGGCGGGCGTCGCGGTCACCGGAGCCCTCGTGCCGGCCGTCGCGGGCTGGCGGCACGCGGTGGCCCCCGTCGCGATCGGACTGGTGCTGATGCTCTTCGCCAGGCCGTACGTCACTGTGGACCGCAGGGGACTGACCGTCTCGACGGGCCGGCTGCCCTGGCCGCGTATCCGGGTGCCGCTGGACGAGGTCGAGTGGGCTGCCAGCCGTGAGGTCAACGCGCTGAAGGACTTCGGCGGCTGGGGGTACCGGTTCCGGGCGGGCCGTTCCGGGCTCATCCTCCGCTCGGGGGAGGCCATCGTGGTCCGGCGCAGGAACGGCCGGGAGTTCGCCGTCACCGTCGACGGTTCGGCCGATGCCGCCGCCCTGCTCAACACCCTGGCCGAACGAAAGGCGGGTCGCTGATGCTCTTCCGGATCGACCCGTCGTCGGCGACCCCGCTCGGGGACCAGATCGCTGCCTGCGTCCGGGGCGCCGTCGCGGACGGCCGGGTGGAGACGGGTGAGCGGCTGCCCGCCGCCCGCGTCCTCGCGGAGTCGCTGGGTGTCAACGTCCATACGGTGCTCCGCGGTTACCAGCGGCTGCGCGAGGAGGGCCTGATCGAACTGCGCCGGGGGAGGGGCGCGGTGGTCGTCGACGGGTCCTCCCAGGCGCGGGCCCGACTGCTCGTCCGGGTCGGGGAGTTCGTGACGGAGGCGAAGGGGCTGGGCCTCTCGGACGAAGCGGTGCTGACACTTGTGCGCGAGGCTCTGTGAGGCCCTCTCCGGAGGGGGGAGCGTGACGAACGGCTCCGTGACGAACGACTCCGTAACGAACAGCTCCGTCACGAACGCGTTCGTGACGTACTTGTTCTGAACGAACATGTTCGTTACGGTGGGGTCATGCACCCTCGCTCCACACCCCGCAGCCGCCGTGACCGGCCCGCGAAACCGGCTCTGACGAGGGACGGCATCGTGGCCACCGCCATGGGGATCATGCGGGCCGACGGTCTGGAAAAGGTCACCATGCGTCGCCTGGCGCAGGACCTGGACACCGGTCCGGCCTCGCTGTACGTCTACGTCAGCAACACCGCAGAGCTGCACGCGGCAATCCTCGACGAACTTCTCGGCACCCTGCCCGCACCAGCAGACGGGCCGTGGCGTGAACGGCTGGAAGAGCTGCTCACCGCGTACTCACTGGTCCTGTTCGCCCATCCCGGGCTGGCGCGCTCCGCACTGGTGGCGCGCCCCAGCGGTCCCCACTACCTGAACCTCATCGAGTCGCTGCTGCGCTTCCTGCACGAGGGGGGCGTGCCGGACGGGCAGGCGGCCTGGGGGGTCGACGTACTCATGCAGTACGCCACCGCGACCGCCGCCGAGCACTCGGCCCGCGAACAGGCCGTCGATGCCCAGGACGAGTGGGACGCGCTGAGCCACGCCGTACACACCGCCGATGCGCGCACGCATCCGCGGATCGCGGCCCTGGGTGCCCGGCTGATGTCGGGCGCACCGGCCGAGCGCCTGTCCTGGGGCTTCCGGACACTGATCAACGGCGTGGTCCACACCGCCACTCCCGACCACACCGCCACTCCCGACCACACCGCCACTCCCACCCCCAACACCGCTGCCCCCGAAGGAGAAGCGCCATGAACCCTGTCACCGCCCCCGCTCCCGCCCCGCACCACGCCGTCGCGATCGTCGGCGGCGGCCTGGGCGGCCTGACCCTGGCCCGCGTCCTGCACGTCAACGGGGTGCCGGCCGCCGTCTACGACCTGGAGACCTCCCGTGACGTCCGCGGCCAGGGCGGCATGCTCGACATCCACGAGGACTCCGGCCAGGTGGCCCTGCGCGCCGCCGGACTGCTTGAGGACTTCCGCGCCCTGGTGCTCCCCGGCGGCGAAGCCATGCGCATCCTCGACCGGCACGCCACGGTCCATCTGGAGGAGGAGGACGACCACGGGGGCAACACACGCCCCGAGGTCGACCGCGGCCGGCTGCGCGATCTGCTGCTGGACTCGCTGCCGCCCGGCGCCGTGCGCTGGGGTGCCAAGGCCACCGGCGCCCGCACCCTGGCCGACGGCCGCCACGAGGTGACCCTCGCCGACGGCACCGCCTTCACCGCCGACCTGCTGGTCGGGGCGGACGGCGCCTGGTCCAGGATCCGGCCGCTGCTCTCCGCCGCGCTTCCCGCGTACACCGGCATCAGCCTGGTGGAGGCCGACCTGCCGGACGCGGACGTCCGTCACCCGGAGTCCGCCGCCGTGGTCGGAGGCGGCATGCTCTTCGCCCTCGGCGAGCGCAAGGGCTTCCTGGCCCACCGCGAGTCCGACGGCAGCCTGCACATCTACGCCGCCCTCACCGCCCCCCAGGAGTGGATCTCCACCGTCGACTTCACCGGTACCGAGAGCGCCCGCGCCGCCGTCCTGGAGCAGTTCGAAGGCTGGGACGACAGTCTGCGCGCGCTGGTGGCCGACGCCGAAGGGCCCCTGGTGCCGCGCCTCGTCCACGCCCTGCCGGTGGGCCACCGCTGGGACCGCGTACCGGGGGTGACCCTGCTGGGTGATGCCGCACATCTGATGTCCCCGCTGGCCGGTGAGGGCGCCAACCTGGCCATGATCGACGGGGCCGAGCTGGGGCTTGCGCTGGCCGCGTACCCGGGTGACACCGAGGCCGCCCTGGACGCGTACGAGGCGGCGATGTTCCCGCGCGCCGAGTCCGCGGCCGCCGAGTCCGCCGCCAACCTGCTCATCTGCTTCAGCGACGACGCACCCAAGGGGCTGCTGGAGCTGTTCGCCTCCCACCACCAGGCGGGCTGACACCGGGCCGGCTGACACCGGGCGGGCTGACACCGGGCCGGCTGACACCGGGCCGGCCGACCCGTACCGCTGCGCCACGAAGCGGCGGGTGGCGGGCAGCGGGCCGCCCGGTCGCTACCGGGCCCGGCGGGTGGTCGCGGCCCAGCAGAGTGCCGCCCCGACCGCGTACCAGAAGAGATCCGGCGCGTTGAACGTGGCGCCGAGCACCGGCCGCAGCACCGCCGGGACCCCTGCGATCTGCAGGAACTCCACGGCCCAGCTGAAGGCCAGGGCGATGGCCGCGGCCGGGGCTGCCCGCAGCCGGGGTGCGATGATCAGCACCACCAGGAAGACCAGGACCGTGTAGAGGGCGTCGCCCGCGTACTTGGCGAACACCCCGCCCGCCAGGGCGCGTACGCCCAGCCACGCGGCGACCGTCACCACCGCCGCACCGCACGCCCGCCACCGCCTGTTCACTCCCGCACTCTACGGGCGGCGGAGTCACGGCCCCGGCCCCGCCGAGGTCACTCGGGCGCCCCGGCGCTTACCGTCTCTCCACGACCGGGGAATGTTCAACTACCTTGTACGGTCCGCCCGTACGGCGACCCCGTACGGCACACCCCGGACGACCCACCTGAAACGGCACACCCCGGACGACCCACCCGCTACGGCGCACCCGGTACGGCCACCCCGTACCGGGCATGCCGTACGGCCACCTCGTACGGTCACCTCGCACGGCTTGCCCGCCACCCGGCGGGCAGCCCGGAACGGAGCAGCCATGAGCACCCCGACCGATCCGGCCACCCCGGAGAACGCACCGGAGGCCACCCCGGGACTCCCGTCCCCCGCAGCCGAGACCCGGGAGGACCGGTTGCAGCGGGGGATGGGAATGCTCGACCGGGTCGTCGGCGAGGGCGGCAGGCAGGTCATCGACTCCCTGGCCGACATCTCGCCCGACCTGGGGCATCACATCGTCGCCTGGGCCTTCGGCGACATCTACACCAGGCCCCAGCTGGCCCTGCGCGACCGCCAGTTGGTCACGCTCGGCATGCTCACGGCCCTCGGCGGCTGCGAACCGCAGCTCGACGTCCACATCAACGCCGCACTCAACGTCGGCCTCAGCGCGGAGGAGATAGTCGAGGCGCTGCTGCACTCGGCGGTCTACTGCGGGATGCCCAAGGCGCTCAACGCCACCGCCGTGGCGAAGAAGGTCTTCGCGGAACACGGGCTGCTCACCGCCCCTGAGAAGCCGGGCGGCACGGCCCGGAGCGTTCCTGAGCAGGGTGTTCCCGGGCAGGGCATGCCTGAACGGAGCGTTCCGAAGCGGGATGTTCCGAAGCGGGATGTTCCGGAGCAGGGCGTTCCGGGGCAGGCCGCACCCGAGTAGCGCGGACGGGGCCCGACCCGCGGTGTCTCGGACTGGCAGGTAGCGCAGACCGGCCCGGAAGTCCTGGGAGGCGGTCGTACGGCCGGCCGAGTCCGGCACGTCCGCGCCCCGGCGTACGGCTTCTGGCGCCTCCAGTACGTCCGGCGACTCCAGCATGTCCGGCGGCTCCAGTGCGTCCGGTACATCCGGTATATCCAGTGCATCCGGTACGTCGGCGGACTCGCGCAACCGTATGGCGCTGAGCAGCACCAGCGACCCGCAGAAGAGCACCCCCGACACCCCGAAGGCACCGGCCGCGCCCCCCGCCGCGAGGACCAGGGCACCGGCCATCGGCCCCACGGCGTTGCTGAACCGTACGGACAGCGTGCGCATGCCCTGCACCCGGGCGAGCTGGTCCGGGCCGGTGAGCTGTGGCGGCAGCGCCCCGACAGCGGGCATGAACAGCGCGTCCACGGCGCCGAAGAGGACCGCCAGCGCGTAGAGCAGCCAGAACTGGGTACCCCCGGCCCAGGTGAGCGCGGCGGCGGTGAGGATGACCACGCACCGCACCAGATCGCTGCCGATGACGACGCGGCGCGCACCGAACCGGTCGGCGACCACACCTCCGCCGAGTATCAGCAGAGCGCGGGGCACGGCTCCGGCGGCCAGTACCGCACCGGCCTGCGCGGGGCCCGCCGCCCGGGTGGCCGCCCAGGTCAGGGCGAGGAAGTAGGTCACGTCACCGGTCACGGACGCGGTGTAGGCGCCCAGCCAGCGCAGGACGTTGGCATCCCGGTGGGCGGCGGTCATCGACCGTCGAGCAGCGGGAACGACTGCAACTGGACCGAGACGGGGGCGGGCGCGTCGGTGGGTGTCGCTCGGCTCGCCCCGTCCGTGCGGCTCGCTCCGTCCGGGCCGACCGCGAGGCCGGGGTCCTCCGGGCCGTCCGGGCCGCCCAATCCGTTGGGGGCCCCGTACGGCGGTCGGCGGGCTCCCCGCTCCCGGTAGCGGCCGATCACCTCCGCCAACTCGGCCTTCATCGCGTTCAGTTCGTCCGGCGTGATGTACACCGTGACATCGCTGAAGACCGAGGCGGCGTACCAGTCGTCGGGCAGCAGCGGCACCCTGCCCGCCAGTTCGCGCAGCTGATCGCTGTAGGCGAGCAGCAGTGCCTGGGCGTACGCCCGGCTCTCCGCCCGCTCCGACGGGCTGCCGGCGCCGGGATCGTGGAAGGAGGTCCGGTGCCGCGCCTGCCACCAGCGGTCCCGGCGGGTGCCACGCCCGGAGTCCTCCTCGATCAGCCCGCCCGCAGCGAGGCGGCGCAGATGGTAGCTGGCCGAGCCCGGGTCGAGCGCGAAGTGCGCCGCGAGCTGGCGCGCGGTGGCGGGTCCGTACTGCCGCAGCCGGCTCAGCAGCCGCAGCCGCACCGGATGGGCGAGGACCCGCAGGGCGGCGGCGTCGAGCGTGATGTCGTGCCGGGGGTCGGGTGCGAGGGGGTCCGATGGGACGGGGCTTAGCTCGACGGCGTCCGGTGAGACGGGATTCGGGGTGACGGCGTCCGGTGCTTCGGCCATGGCGACACCGTAGAAGCAGAAGACTCGTTCCGGAAGAGTCCTTCTGCTTCTGCCGCCGGTCAACTCTCCTGCCCGTACCGGGGGTTGCGCCGAAGAGAGGTGCGCTAGAAAGAGAGGATGAACCAGTCGTCCAACGACCTGAGCGGGACCGTATCCGGGACGGTCGTCCAGGCCGGTCACGTCGGGGAGTTGAACCTCACGCCGCCGGTGCCGACCGCGCTGGCCGGGCTGCCTCCGGCCGCTCCGGAGTTCACCGGCAGACAGGCGGCGCTGCGGACCGTGGCCGACGCACTGCGCTCAGGCTCCGACGGGACCCCGGTCGTGGTGCCCACCCTGGTCGGCACGGCGGGCGTCGGCAAGACGGCGCTGGCGCTGCGGGCCGCCCATGACGCACTGGAGGCGGGACGGTTCCCGGGCGGTGTGCTCTTCGCCAACTTCCAGGGCTACGACGACGACCGCAGGCTGCCCACCGACGTCGCGCTCTCCGTCTTCCTCAGCGCCCTCGGCGTCCCCGACGAGCACTTCCCCCCGACGCCCCAGGGCCGCCTCTCGCTCTACCACTCCCAGCTGGCCGGGCTCGCCGCCCGGGGGTGCGCGCTGCTCGTGGTGCTGGACAACGCCTCGTCGACCGGGCAGATCGGCCCCCTGCTGCCGGGCTCCTCCGTGCACCGGGCGCTGGTGACCAGCCGTCACACCCTCGGCGATCTGCCCGGTTCCCGAATCGTCGACCTCGGTGTCCTCGATCCGTCCGAGGCCGTCGCGCTGATAGCCCGTACGCTCCGCATACGCCGCCCCGACGACACCCGCGCCGACGACGAACCGGACGCCGTGAGCGACCTCGCCCGGCTCTGTGGCCATCTTCCGCTGGCGGTAGCCGTCGTGGCGTCGATCCTGGCCGGTGACCCGGACCAGTCGGCCCGCGAACTCACCGCCGCCCTGCGCGACCGCGCCACCCGCCTGGAGGAACTGTCGTACGGCGGCGGCAGTTCGGTCACCGCCGCCTTCGACCTGTCGTACGCGAGACTCGGCCCCGACGAGGCCCGCGCCTTCCGGCTGCTCTCCCTCAACCTGGGCCAGCAGGTGAGCACGGAAGCCGCCGCCGCACTCACCGGGCTCCCCGTCCCACGGGCCCGCAAGCTGCTCAGCGCGCTGCGCGCGGCCCATATGGTCGAGGCGGGCAAGCCGCGCGGCTGGTTCCGCCTGCACGACCTGCTGCGGCTGTACGCGGAGGCGCTGCGCCGCGAACGGGACGACGAGGAGGCCACCGGGGCCGCGATCGACCGGCTGCTCGCCCACTACCGCGACGCCGCCCGGGACGCCACCGAGCGGATTGTGGCGGCCGCGCGCGAGGGGCGGCACGACGAAGAGTCCGAGCAGTGGCTCGACACCGAGCGAACGAACCTCCGCACAGCCCTGCATCTCGCCCAGACGCACGGCCGTTACGCGGCGGGTCTGCCACTGGCCCACGACGTGAGCTGGTTCCTCCGCCGCCAGCAGGACTGGGCGGCCGGTCTGGAGGCGTGCGAGATGGCGGTGGGCTTCGCGTGCTACGGCGCCGACAGCGCCCAGGAGGCGCAAGCCCTTTACAACAAGGGCGACTTCCTCAAGCACATGCAGGACTACGACCTCGCACTGCACACCTTCGCCGAGGCCCTGGAGGCGTACCGGCGGATCGGTGACCGCTCCGGTCAGGCCGCCACCCTGCACAGCATGGGCACCGCAGCCCGCCGCAGCGGCCGTTACCCGGAGGCGGAGACGTACTACCGCGCCGCCCTGCCGCTCTTCCGGGCGGGCGGGGACGAGACGGCCGTGGCCCACACCCTGTACAACCTCGCTACCACCGCCCGGAACCGTGGCAACCACACGCAGGCCGACGACCACTACCACCAGGCGCTCGACATCTACCGCGCACTCGGCCACACCGTAGGCCGGGCGCGCACCCTGCACCATCTCGGCCTGAACTCCCTGGCGATGAACCACCGGGACACGGCCCGCGCCCGCTGGGAGCAGGCCAGAACGGCGTACGAGGAGGCGGGCCTCGCCCCGTACGCGGAGGAAGTCACGGAGTTGCTGGGGAGGTTGGAGGAGCGGGGGAGGTTGGAGGAGCGGGGGGGCGGAATAGAGCCCGGCGGGAGAGCACAGGCCGAGACGATCAGGGCGCTGATCACTCCGCTGATCCAGGATTCTTACGCTGGTTGGCATGGAAGCGTGCCTTCTTCTGGCGATTCCCGCACGTATTCATGTCACACCATTTGCGGCTGCGGCTCTGGCTGGTGTCGAAGAAGGCGGCCTGGCAGGTCGGTGATGCGCACAGGGCCAGCCGTCCGTCCCGTTCGCCCGCGAGGATGCCGATCGCGTCGGCGGCGATCACGCCGAGGGCGTCCTCCATGCAGGAGGCCGAACCGAGCCGCCACTGCCGCTTGCCCTCGGGCGTCAGGAACGCCGCGGCCCGGCCCTGAGCGCTGCGGTCATTGATGACGTGGACGGCGGATGCGGGGAGAGGATCCTGGATCGCGGCCGCCGTCGCGGCGGCGTGGATCGACTCCCGCAGCTCCCGGGCGAGGTCGAGCTGGGCGCTGGTGCAGGAGTCCACGGCGAGGCCGCTCACCGCCAGCCAGTCGACGAGCCGGTGCGGCGCGGGAATGCGCTCCACGGCGTCGCCATGACGCTCCGACAGTGTCCCGGTGAAGCTGGTCGCCAGCACGCTGCCGAGGCGGAAGTCAGGGAATCCAGCAGGCATGGAACCACCTTAGCCGGTTGCGGCGCAGCTCGTGCGCCTGTTAGAACCGTCTTAGCCGGTTCTCGATAGGTCGTCAGCCGGTTCCACGATGCCCAGGAGGTGTCATGTCCCGCCGCACCAGCGATGTACAAGCATGTGAAACCCACGCAACCGACGCCGACCTCGACGATCTGCGCACGCGACTTGCCGCGGCACGACTGCCGGAGGCCGAGACGGTCCATCGCGCCGCACCCGGCCCCCGCCGATGGGGGCAGGGCGTTCCTCTCACCGACCTCACTTCGGTCCTGGACTACTGGCGCACCGGGTACGACTGGCGTTCGTTCGAGGCGCGCCTCAACCGGATCGGCCAGTTCCGCACCACCATCGACGGCCTGGGAATCCACTTCCTGCACCGCCGGTCCGCGCGCGCGGACGCCACCCCGCTGATCCTCACCCACGGCTGGCCGGGCAGCATCGCCGAGTTCACCGACGTGGTGGACGAGCTGGCGGATCCGGAAGACGCGGACGCTCCGGCGTTCCACGTCGTGGTCCCGTCGCTGCCCGGCTTCGGCTACAGCGACAAGCCGGCCACCACCGGCTGGGGAATCGAAAAGATCGCGGCCGCCTGGGTGGAGCTGATGGGGAGGCTCGGCTACGGCAAGTTCCTGGCGCACGGCGGCGATTGGGGAGGGGTGATCACCACGGTCCTCGGCGGCAGATTCCCGGCGCACGTTCTCGGCATCCACACCACGTTCGCGGAGGCACCACCCGGGCTGACAACGGAGGGGCTGACCGCGGTCGAGCGGGAGTGGACCGAGGAAACCCGCGATTTCTGGCACAACCGCGCGGCGTACGCGAAGCAGCAGGCGACCCGGCCGCAGACCATCGGCTACTCGCTCGTCGACTCACCGGTCGGGCTTCTCGCCTGGATCCTCGACAAGTTCGCCGAGTGGTCGGACACCGAGGACAGCCCGTTCGAGACGATTTCCAGAGACCGGGTCCTCGATGACGTCACCCTGTACTGGCTGACGCGCACCGGCGCATCGGCGGCCCGCATCTACTACGAAAGCCACCAATCGCTCGACCCGGAACTCCGGGTTGCCGTCCCGTCAGCAATCACGATGTATCCCCGCGACATCGAGAAGTGCCCACTCCCCTGGGCCCAGGAGCGGTACCGGCAGATCGTCCGGTGGAGGACACCCGAAACCGGGGGACACTTTCCGTCGCTGGAGGTCCCCGGATTTTTCGTCAGCGACCTGCAAGAGGGCCTCGCGGCCGTACTGGCCGCCGGCCGGTGAACGCGGCCGGACGCGAGCGCGGCGGAGACGGCGCGGCGTGGATGTCGTGCCGCGTGGAGACGGCGCCGCCTGGAGGTCGTGCTGAAAGACCGCAGCCGGCCCGCCCTGGCTGCCATGTTAGGCGGCCTGCGGACCGGGTGCGGTCGGGTGGACCGGACCACCAAAGAGATCGCCGGTCGAAACGGCTTGATCGAGGATCATGCCTTCTTGGTCTCCAATCAGTAGTTCGGGCTTTGTCTCAGTGAGGTGTGAGCGCAGCCCGTAGGAGGGGAGCGGGAGGCCAGTGGCGATGGGTCGCAGTCGCAGGTGAGGTGGGCGGTTGCGCGTTGCTGCCGGGGCGCCTGCCGTTCGCCGGCCCTGTCAGCTGAAGTCGTCGGGAGACGTGGGCAGAAGGGTCAGCCGAGGAATTGCTGGTAGAGCAGTGTGGCGTTCAGGGCGGTGATGGTGGCCGTGGCCGCCCACATGCCTTTGGTGAGCCAGGACGGGTTGGTGAAGCCTCCCATGATCGTCTTGTCGCGTGTGATGAGCACGAGCGGGACCAGGGCGAAGGGGATGCCGAGGCTGAGGATGACCTGGCTCAGTACGAGGACGGCGGTGGGGTCGGCTCCGGCGAGCAGGACGGCCAGGGCCGGGAGCATGGTGATGGCTCGCCGGGCGAAGAGCGGAAGGCGCAGGCCGAGGAAGCCGGACATGATGACCTGTCCGGCGTAGGTGCCGACGCTGGAGGAGGAGATGCCCGCGGCGACGAGCGCGACCGCGAACGCCAGCGCGGCACCGCCGCCGACCAGCGTCGAGAGCTCGGCGTGCGCCTGGGCGATGCCGGCTACCTCGTGGCTGAGGGTGCCGTGGAAGAGCTTTGCTGCGATGAGGAGCATGACGAGGTTGACGGCGCCGGCGGCGCCGAGTGCGAGGGCGATGTCGCAGCGTTCGTAGCGGAGCACGGTGCGGTGTTCCGTGTCCGTGCCGCAGCTGATCCGCTGGTTGGTCAGGGCGGAGTGGAGATAGACGATGTGTGGCATGACCGTGGCGCCGACGATTCCGGCGGCGAGGTAGACCGTGCCCTGGCCGCTGAGGTCGGGCAGCAGGCCGCCGAGGGTGGCGCGTGTGTCGGGGCCGATCCGGAACAGCTCGTAGGCGAAGCCCGCGCAGACGATGACGAAGAGGAAGGCGATGGCGCGTTCGAAGGGGCGGTAGCCGCGGGTCTGGAGGGCGAGGACGAGGAAGGCGGCCGCTGCTGTGATGAGTCCGGCAGCGAAGAGGGGGACGCCGAACAGCAGGTTGAGGCCGATGGCCGCACCGATGAACTCGGCGAGGTCGGTGGCCATCGCGACGAGTTCTGCCTGTGCCCACATGGCCCAGAGCACGGGGCGGGGATACCGCTCGTGGCACAGCTCCGGCAGGGTGCGCCCGGTGACGATCCCCACTTTCGCTGACAGGTACTGGATGGGCATCGCCAGGATGCTGGCCACGAGCACCACCCACACCAGCTGATATCCCGTGTGTGCACCGGCGTAGATATTGGTGGCGAAATTTCCCGGATCGACATAGGCGATAGCGGCAACGAAGGCCGGGCCGAACATCGACCATGCGGCACGCAGCCGCCGCGAACGGCTCGCACCGGTCTCTGTCGGTGTGGGCCGGACAGGAGTGGTTTCCGGGAGCCGGTCTGCCGCGAGCGCCGGAGTCGAGGGCGGCGCAGTGTCGTTTTTCGTGACAAGGGATCCGGTCATGATCAGCTGACCGTGGTGATCAGGTAGGCCAGGGCCCCAGCCGTGAGTATGCAGACTGACGCTGCGCGTAGAGGGGGTGCCAGCCTGCGCCACATTTCAACGCGGCGTCGGCAGCCGGCCGGGACGAGGCCGAAGGCCACGCGTTTGTATGCCTCCAGGTACACGGTCATGGCGGTGCCACCGAGCAGCCCCAGCTCCATCAGGGTGATCGCCCACTGCGTTGCCTGCACCGCTGCTCCATCCGACGTTCTGGTGGGACCTGGTCCCTCAACAGACCTTTGTGAAGTCGTGGTTGAGGTGGGCGACCCGCGCACCGCGCAGACGCAGGAGATGGGTTCGTGCGTCTGCACGGTGCGCGTCGGGTCAGTAGTCGGCAGCGTTGAGGGTGATCTCGCAGATCAGCGAGCAACGCCCGGTCGCTGTCGAGTGGTGAAGGGCTGTCACGGAGCCGGCGTGTGGTCCGATTCGTTGGATGCGCCGGCAGAGGCATCGGCGGCCTGGTTGTTCCTGCGGGTGATGGCGGCGGCTCCGGCCACGGTGGCGGCGGCGAGCGTGGCTCCGCCGACGACCATGCCGGCCTTCTGGGTGTTCTGGGTGCCGCCGCCACCGGTGGCCATGCCGCCGACCGGGGTTCGGCCGGTGTCGTTCGCACCACTGGTGTGGATGGAACCGTTGACTCCGGCGGGGAAGAACCCTCCGGAGGTGGCCTTCTTCGGCGTGAGGTAGACGATGTTGAGGACCTGCTCGGTGCTGCGGCCGAAGGCCAGACCGTTGTTGTCGGCGGGCACGATGTTGGCCTTGCCGTTCTTCACGATGCCCTGGTCGTCGTCGCTCGGCCCGTCGAGGCTGTCC
This sequence comes from Streptomyces sp. NPDC059398, assembly GCF_042751845.1. Classification (NCBI taxonomy): domain Bacteria; kingdom Bacillati; phylum Actinomycetota; class Actinomycetes; order Kitasatosporales; family Streptomycetaceae; genus Streptomyces; species Streptomyces sp. NPDC059398. Next base: position 29,148 of record NZ_JBHYWP010000097.1, read on the forward strand.
CGGGCGTCCGAGATCTTGCCCGCCTCGGTGGCGAGGTCGCGCTCGAACAACGCCGTCCGGATGTTCGCGGCGTGGTACGCCTCCACGGCGAGGATGCCGGCTGCGGCGCCGAGGTAGGTCTTGTTGCTGATGAGGGGGGCCGCGCCCTTGTATGCGGTGACGCCGACGTCCTCGAAGATGAATGCCGCCAGCAGGAAGTTGTTGTCGTTGGCGTAGGGGTCGAACGTCTGGTTCGGACCGATGAGTCCTGCGGCGCGGGCGGCAGCGGTGAAGCTGCTCTGGATGTCGATCTTCGGCTGGGCGACGGCGGACGAGCCGAGTGCGCCGCGCAGGAACGCGACGTGCTCCCGCTCGTCGCGGGCTATCTCCTCGGCGTACTGGCGCACCGAACGAGAGCGGAACTTGACCTGGCGCCCGCCGCTGACACTGCCCCGGGTGCCCTTGCCTGTGGTCAGGGCGTCGGGGAGGCCGTACCCGTTGACCGCGTAGGAGTAGAACTGGCCTTCCAGGTACTCCAGGTTGAGCGCGAAGTTGAGGATCGCCGCGTCGCTGATCGCACCGGAGTCGCCTCCGGACGGGCCGTCGGACACGGCCGCTGCTGCGGCAGGTGTGGCGGCCGCACCCACGAGACCGGCACCGACCACACCGAGCCCGGCCGCACCCGCGCCCCTCATGAACCGGCGGCGGTCGACGCCGTTCTCGGCACTGCGGGTGATCAGTTCACGCACATATTGTTTCCCGAACACAGCGGAACCCTTCCAGTCGATCATGCTTGTTGAGGGGGAGGAGAGTCGGCACATGAGATGCCCGGGGCCGGATCGGTGCCATCGGCTCAGCGCCCGGCCGTTCATTCCGGGGATCCGGCCAGTGGCGACCCGATGGGGCGGACGCCACTGTGACTGCTCCGGCGAACCCGTCATGGGCAGCTGAAGGCTCCGAATTTCCGAGGTGCCGGACAGGAAGTGGGATCGGCCGCGCCGGGCCTCGGCCGCCCGCCGTGACGCGCAGTCCCGAGGCGCACACGAGGCCATCCACAGGTCAGCGCCAACTCTCAGGTGAGCCCGTCACAGACGAGCAGTGTGGTTGTTCTTCGACCGGCCCTCCCCATAGGAGAAGGGCCGGGTCTATACATCCCGCGCCGCAAGCACGACACGCACAGGTAAAGGCCATTTCCCCCGGTCGGCTCTATACCGTCCTGCTCCTGGCCCCCACGGGCTGGCCGACGGGCAGCACCTCACGTAGGTGGGCCGCCATCGAGGGCGCTGCGCGGGGCGGGACGAACGACAAGTGAACGCGCGAGGCGCAAGCTCGTCCGAGTCGCCGGTACGAGGAGGGCCGCTACAGCGACGGGTACGGAAACGGCTACGGTCGCCGCAACGGACTGCTCGGCTGACTGCTCAGCGGTCTTCTCTGACCTGGCCGAGCATTGGCCGACGGCGAGGCCAGCGTGGTGCAGCGGTCATCTCACCTGCCAGCCCTACGCCGGCCGTTCTGGCAGCCCGACCCTCCTCCGGCGGGCTGCCAGAACGCTGCCACGAACCGGCCCTCGACGCGGAACGCGCCCCCTTCAATCGCTGACGGGCCGCAGGTCAAAGGCCCCGATCCCAGCCGCGCGATGTCCGTGACGTCACCCCTGGTCGACACGCGTTTGGTTCACCCCGCGAAGCGCGCTTTCCGGCTGCGAGAGTGAAGCGATGGGCGCTCTCCACCCCACGTGGACCGGGTGCTCGTGGGATAGGCCCGCACCATCCGGCGAGACCGCTGAACGGGCCGTCGCCCGTCACCGCGCACGGACTCGCGCCGCTGCCGCTCGAGCCCTCGCCTACGGCAGCGGCCAGGCAGCGGCACGCATCAAACACGCAGTCGGCCGGGTGACATCCACGGGATTCCGCATGGCGGAGTTCGGTGTCCGGCCAGGGGGGAGGCGAGTTCCCGGAGTGTGTCGATGACCTTGGCCAGGTCGGGGGTGCCTGGTGAGTAGTCGGCATGGTGGCTGCCGATGCCTACTGGCTGGCCGGCACCCAGCTCCAGCTGGGCAAACTGGATGAGGCATGCGCCAGCGCCGGCCTCGCTCTCGACCTCACCGCAGCTATCGACTCGCCACGAGTGAGCGGCCACGTCCAGGAACTCCACCGCCGAATGCTGCCGTACGCACGTGAGGTCCCCGTCCTCGCCTTCGAGCAACGCATGCGCGACACCCTCGGCTGACCTCCTAGGCGCTGCCGGTCGCCTCGTCCAGCAGCAGATACAGCAGCCCGACCAGGCTGCCACTGCTGACGACCTCGCGGCGGTCGATCATGCCCCGGATCTCCGAGATCGGGATCCACTCGATCCGGTCGGACTCATTCACCTCGGTCGGCGGGCCCGCATACGAGGCGGCCTCCGCGCGGAATACGAAGTGCTCGGAGTCGGTGATGCCATTCGCGGGCTGGGCGTAAACCAGCGGTTTGACGCCCTCCACCCGCCAGCCGGTCTCCTCCTCGACCTCGCGGGCGGCAGCCTGCTCAGGGGTCTCGTCGGCTTCGATGAGGCCCATCGGGAGTTCCCAGCCCCAGGTGTCGGTGATGAACCGGTGCCGCCACATCATCAGCACGCGCTTCTGATCGTCGACCACGGCCGCCACAGCCAGGTGCCGCATCCGGACCACATGGTGTTCCCACCGCCGCCCATCGGGCTGCTGGACGTCCACGAGCCATAGGTTGACCCACGGGTTGCTGTAGATCTGCCGCTCGCCATGGACGGTCCACTGCATGAGCCCAACTCCCTTGCTATGGCTGGGCTCCAGGATGTCACTCTGACGAGAATTCGTCCGCCCGGACGGATCTCCGATGCAGCAGCGGAAGGCAAGTACCCCGCACCGGACACCCGGAACCGAACAGCAAAGACCGCACCCGGCCCGCCATGGCCGCCGTCTTCGGCGG
>NZ_JBHYWP010000098.1:0-26436 GCF_042751845.1 Streptomyces sp. NPDC059398
CCCCCCCCCCCCCCCCCCCGCCCGCCGCGCCCCCCCCCCCTCACCCCCTCCCCCCCCCCCCTGGCGGCGCGGTGGGCCCCGGCGGCATTTTCTTTCAGGAGCGAGGCACAGATGACCGACCCGATAACGCTGGACGGCGCGAGCCAGATCCGCGAGTTCGACGAGAAGCGGGCCGAGAATGCCGTACGGGAGCTGCTCATCGCCGTGGGGGAGGACCCCGACCGCGAAGGGCTGCTTGAGACGCCGGCCCGGGTGGCGCGCGCGTACAAGGAGATCTTCGCGGGGCTGCGGCAGAAGCCCGAGGACGTACTGACGACGACGTTCGACCTCGGTCACGACGAGATGGTCCTGGTCAAGGACATCGAGGTGCAGAGCCACTGTGAGCACCACCTGGTGCCGTTCACCGGGGTCGCCCATGTCGGCTACATCCCGTCGTCCGACGGGAAGATCACCGGTCTGTCGAAGCTCGCCCGGCTCGTCGACGTCTACGCCCGGCGCCCCCAGGTCCAGGAGCGGCTGACCACGCAGGTGGCGGAGTCGCTGATGAAGATACTGGAGCCGCGCGGGGTGATCGTGGTCATCGAGTGCGAGCACATGTGCATGACGATGCGCGGGGTCCGGAAGCCGGGAGCGAAGACGATCACGTCGGCGGTCCGCGGCCAGCTGCGCGATCCGGCGACCCGGGCCGAGGCGATGAGCCTGATCATGGCCCGCTGACCCGGGCGGGCCGGCGGCCGGTTTGGCCCGGCCTGGCCGGCCGCTGGTCAGGCCCGGTCAGGGCAGCGCTTTCGGGGCAGGCTCATCGCCTCGGCCCGGCCGGTGCGGCCCGGTCCCGGCCGTCAGCACGCGGTCAGGCGGCCGCGCCCCGGCCGTCCTGGTCCTCGTCGTCCGGGAGCTTGCAGACCCGCTCCAGGAAGAACGCCGCGGCCACCACCCCGACCCCCGCGACCACGGAGAAGCCCGCATAGATCGCCTGGTCGCGGCGGGCCGGGTCGTCCAGGTGGCTGAGCAGATAGACGCCCGTACCGCCGTACATCCCGCAGACCAGCGACGCCACCAGCGCACTGGCCTGGGCGAAGACCACCGCGCGGGCCGCCATCATCGGGTCCACGCCCTTCGCGCCGGGACGGCGCTCCCGCTGGGCCCGCAGCCGGGCGCGGAGCGAGAGCGCCGTGGCGAGCAGCACCACGGCGATGGCGCCCAGCACGATGGGCGCCGCGAGCGGCACGCTCGGCAGGGTGCCCACCGTGTTCCAGAGCCGGGCGCCCGCCCAGGAGAGCACTCCGGCGACGACGAACAGGCCGGCCAGTACACCGAACCGTAGTTGCTTCACGTAACCCTGCTCTTCACTCTGCTCTTTGCGGTCCCTGCTCTTCCCGGTCCCACAGAGGCTAACGGCTACTCGGGCAGGCAGAGTTCCAGATCCGCGCGGGGCAGTACGCCTTCGCTGCCGACCGCCGCGAGCAGCTCGGCGACCGGGCCGCGGCCCGGCACCTCGGCCGCCGGATCCACGTCGTGCCACGGCACCAGGACGAACGCCCGCTGGTGCGCGCGGGGGTGGGGGAGCGTGAGCACCGGGTCGTCGGAGACCACATCCGCGTACGCCAGGATGTCCACGTCGATGGTGCGCGGGCCCCAGCGCTCCTCGCGCACCCGGTCGAAGGCCTCCTCGATGGCCTGGCCGCGCTCCAGCAGCGAGTCGGGCGGCAGCGTCGTCTTCACGACGACCACCGCGTTGAAGTACGAGGGCTGCGAGCCGGGGTCGACGCCCCAGGGCTCCGTCTCGTACACCGGGGAGACGGCCTTGACCCGCAGGCCAGGGGTGTCCTCCAGGGCGTCGATCGCGCCCTGGAGGGTCTCCAGGCGGTTGCCGAGGTTGGCGCCGAGGGAGATCACGGCCCGTTGGGGATTGGACAGCGTCACATCGGCCGCGTCGACCTGGGCGACCACGGAGGCCGGTACCGGCTGAACGGTCGGGTCGCTCTGCGGCTCGCTGGGATACACGGTCATACTCGGCTCCGGATGATGGTGATGGTCACGTCGTCGAAGGGGACGGTGATCGGGGCATCCGGCTTGTGCACGACCACCTCGACCTCCTCGACGCCTTCGTGCTTGAGGCACTGCTGGGCGATCCGCTCCGCCAGGGTCTCGATCAGATCGACCGGTTCGCCCCGGACGACATCGACGACCTCCTCCGCCACCACGCCGTAGTGCACGGTCTTCGCCAGGTCGTCGTCGGCCGCCGCGGGGCGGGTGTCGAGGCCGAGCACCAGATCCACGATGAAGGTCTGGCCCTCCGCGCGTTCCCTCGGGAAGACGCCATGGTTCCCACGGGCCTTGAGGCCGCGCAGCGCGACACGGTCCACGCGAATCACTCCTGCTGTTCGTCGGTAGGCGGGCCCGCGCCGAATGCGGTCGGCGTGGCCCACATATTCGAATCTACCTGCGGCCACCGACAGCACCCCGTCACGGGGGCTGCCGGTCGTGGTTCTGGCTGAGTGATATTCGCCCCTACCCGCGGCTGCGCGGCTGAACCCTATGGAGGGGCACGCCCACTCAGGCGGGTGTTTCGTCGCCCTCGGCCGTGCCCTCGCCGTCCTCGCCCTCGCCGGTCTCGGCGAGTACGGGCGAGCCGTGGTGGGACCAGAGCTTCCAGCCGTCGGGCGTCCTGCGGAACGTGTTGGTGGCGACCACGAGCTGTCCGACCAGTGGGCCCAGCTCGCCCGCCTCCTCGGCGGGGCCGCCGCTCAGGATGTTCTCGGTGCAGGTCACCAGGGCGGTGTCGTCGGCGATGTTCACCACCACATCCGTCAGGAAGAACTGGATGTACTCGGTGTTCGCCATGATCAGCGCGTACGACCTGAGGACGTCACCGCGCCCGGAGAGCACCGGCCAGCCGGGGTGGACGCAGGAGATCTCGTCCTCCAGCCAGAGAGTGGACAGCGTCTCGAAATCGCCGCGCTCCATCGTCTCGTAGAAGGCCGTGTTGGCGAGCTCGACCTCTTCCACGTCGGTGGCCGCGGTCATGCGGCGCCCTCGACGGCGCGTGCGACGCGGACCGCGTCGGCCGTGGCCCGTACCTCATGGACCCGGACGGCCCAGGCGCCCGCGTGGGCGGCGAGCGCGGAGACCGCGGCGGTGGCGGCGTCCCGCTCGCGGGCGGGCGGCGGGGCGGCGCCCTCATGGGCCAGCACCCGGCCGAGGAAACGTTTGCGGGATGCGGCGACCAGCAGCGGGTGACCGAGCGCGCGCAGATCCGCCAGGTGGGCCACGAGCGCCAGGTCGTGCTCGGCGTCCTTGGCGAAGCCCAGGCCCGGGTCCACGACGATCCGCTCGGGTGCGATGCCTCCGGCGACCGCCGCCTCCACCCGGGCGCGCAGCTCGGCGAGGACTTCGGCGACCACGTCCGTGTAGTGCGCGCGTGCGGCCATCGACTCGCTGAACCCGCGCCAGTGCATCACCACGAACGGGGCTCCCGCGGCGGCGACCACCGGGACCATGGCGGGGTCGGCGAGCCCGCCGCTGACGTCGTTGACCAGGACGGCACCGGCCGAGACCGACTGCTCGGCGACGGTGGCGCGCATGGTGTCGACGGAGACGGTGACGCCTTCGGAGGCCAGCCCCCGTACGACCGGCACGACCCGGCGCAGCTCCTCGTCGGCGTCGACCCGGCTGGCACCCGGGCGGGTCGACTCACCGCCCACGTCGACCAGGTCGGCGCCCTGCGCCACCAGGTCCAGGCCGTGCTTGACGGCGGCGCCGGTGTCGAACCAGCGGCCGCCGTCGGAGAAGGAGTCGGGCGTCACATTGACGACGCCCATGACCGCACAGCGGTCCCACTCCGGCAGCCCTGCCACCCGGCCCCGCCCGTGCAACGTACTCATGCCCCCAGCCTAAGGGCTGTCCCGTATCCCCGGTGGATCAGTCAGCGCACGCCGTCCGACCCGGTGCACGCACGCCCGCGTACTGGATGTTCTCCGGCGCGGGCCGCCGGGCCGGGCGGGTCACGCCGCCCGTGCCCCGCTCTCGCCTGCCGCGCCCTTGAGGTGGGTACAGGGCCGCTCGGCCACCCGCTCCCGGCGGGAGAACGGCCAGGGCAGGCTCAGATTGACGAAGCCCTCCGCCTGCATCGCGGCGAAGCCGATGCGCGGCAGGTCGCCGGTGTTGCGGAAGACCACGAAGCGCGGCTCCCAGCGGGGCTGGAACTTCGCGTTGAACTTGTACAGCGACTCGATCTGGAACCAGCGGGACAGGAAGACCAGCAGCCCGCGCCAGCCCCGCAGGACCGGGCCCGCGCCGATCTTCTCGCCGCGGGCCAGCGCCGAGCGGAACATCGCGAAGTTGAGGGAGACCCGCTCGACGCCGAGGCCGGGGGCGGCCTGCAGGGCCGCCACGATCAGCAGCTCGTTCATGCCGGGGTCGGCCGCGCGGTCGCGGCGCATCAGTTCGAGGGACATGCCGTCCTTGCCCCACGGCACGAAGTGGATGATCGCCTTCAGGTCACCGAAAGGGGAGTCGGGCCCGTCCGCCTTGTGGGCGGTGGCGATGACGCAGTCGCCGTCGCCCGGGTCGCCGATCCGGCCGAGCGCCATCGAGAAGCCGCGCTCGGTGTCCGTACCGCGCCAGGCCGCGGCGGCCCCCCTGATGCGCTCCAGCTCGGTGTCGCTCACGTCACGAACGCGCCGGACCCGCGTCTCGTAGCCACCGCGCTCGATGCGCTTCACCATCTGGCGTACGTTGCGCATCGCTCGTCCGGCGAGGGAGAAATCCACGACATCCACCACCGCCTCGTCCCCGAGTTCCAGTGCGTCGAGACCGGTCTCGCGGGTCCAGACCTCACCGCCGGTCTCGCTGCACCCCATCACCGCGGGGGTCCAGGAGTGCAGCTTGGCCTCGTCCATGAAGCGCTCGATCGCGCCGGGCCACGCCTCGACGTCACCGATGGGGTCACCGCTGGCGAGCATCACCCCGGACACCACCCGGTAGCAGACGGCCGCCTTGCCGCTCGGCGAGAAGACGACGCCCTTGTCGCGGCGGAGCGCGAAGTGGCCGAGTGAGTCACGGGCGCCGTGCTTCTCCAGCAGGGCCCGCAGCTGCTTCTCGTCCTCGTCGGTGAGGCGCGCCGCCGGGTGTTCGGGCCGGAAGGCCAGATAGATGGTGGTGACGGCGGTGAGCAGACCCAGGGAGCCGAGCGAGTAGGCGACGGTCCAGGAGGTGTTGCCCTGGTACTCGACCGGGCCCTCGAAGCCGAAGAGCCCGAACAGCACGTGCTGGAGGCGGTCGGCGATGCTGGGGCTGCCGACGACCCGGCCCGGATGGACGCTGACGATGATCAGGCCGAGGCCCAGCGATCCCGCCCCGAGCACCACGAAGTTGGCCAGCGCCTTCCACCGGCTGCGCGGATCGGGCAGCGCCTCGAACTCGGTGCGGTGGCGTACGACCAGGGTCAGCAGCACCAGCGAGATCACCGCCCCGACGATCGAGTGCCGGTAGCCGAACTGCGCCACCGCGCCGATGGGAAGCAGCACCACCGCAGCCCGCCAGGCCCTGCGTTTACGGCGTTTGAGGCCATGGGCGAGGAGCAGCAGGAGCACCCCGGCGCAGAGCGCGAGCGCCGCGGTGAACGGCCCCAGCGCACCGGGCAGCACCTCGGCGACCGTATGCATCCGGCTGTGCCGGAACCGGGGGAAGGCCCCGCCGGCGATGTCGAGCAGGCCGACGACCGTACAGGCCGTCCCGACCAGGGAGGGGACGGTCTCGGGGCGGGGGCCCCGGAAGATCCGTCGGACACTCTTCGGAACCATTACCGACTTTTCCCCATCTACCGGCACAGACATCGCTTCCCACGGCTCCACAAGAGGTTCAGTGTCCGCCGGTCGCCGAATTCGGCGCAGCACCCGGACATTTTGTGTCCTCTAGGACGGCAATTACGGGGCGCGGGTTCATCGGCTCCGTAAAAAAACTCTCCGTAAAAACTCCGCAGAAAGTTCGGCTCCCCATGGGTCTCACCAGCCACAAGGTTCTGGCGCTCGCCGCACTGCTGGCCATCGCCCTGTTCGCCGCGACGATATGGCTCTGGCCGCGGCTCGCACGGCGGTCCGGCCGTGCGGTGGCCGGCCGGATCGGACTCTTCCTCGCGACCCAGGTGGCGGTCTTCGCGACAGTCGGGCTGATGGCCAACAACTCCTTCCTCTTCTACGGGTCGTGGGCCGACCTCTTCGGGCAGGAGCAGACCCCGGGCGTGGTCGTCGACCACGACGCGGGCAGCCATGACGTCCGGGTGGTGACCAGGACGGGTCTTGATGTCCCCGGCGGCACCAAGCCGGAGGTCGCCGGGCAGATACAGAAGGTCGTGATCCAGGGCCGCGCGTCGAAGATAGCCAGCTCCGCCTACGTCTATCTGCCCCCGCAGTATTTCCAGCCGGCGTACATGAAGCGAACGTTCCCCGCGGCTGTCGTGCTCACCGGCTACCCGGGCACCGCGGAGAACCTGATCCACGGCCTCCACTACCCGCGGACCGAACTCGACCAGCTGAAGGCCGGGAAGATGCGGCCGATGGTGCTGGTGATGCTGCGGCCGACGGTGGCCCCGCCGAGGGACACCGAGTGCGTGGACATAAAGGGCGGACCGCAGAGCGAGACCTTCTTCGCGAAGGACCTCCCGGGGGCCGTACGGGCCGCGTACCGGGTCGGCGCCGGACCGCTCAACTGGGGCTCGATAGGGGACTCGACCGGCGGCTACTGCGCACTGAAACTGGCGGTCCATCACCCGGGCGTGTACGGGGCAGGGGCGGGGCTCTCCGCCTACTACCGGGCGGCCGAGGACCCGACGACCGGCGACCTCTTCCAGGGCAACGGCCCGGAGCGGCGGCGCGCGGACCTGATGTGGAGCCTGGACCACCGGCCCGCCCCGCCCACCTCGCTCCTCGTCACCACCAGCAAGAAGGGCGAGGGGAACTACCGCAGCACGATGCGCTTCATGGCCAAGGTGAAGCCGCCCACCCGGCTGTCGTCGATCACCCTCACCAGCGGCGGGCACAACTTCAACACCTGGCGCCGCGAGATCCCCGCGGGCATGGAGTGGCTGAGCGGGCGGCTCACCGGCCGCTGACGGTCTCCAGCTCCACCTCGTCGCGCGGGATCTCCCGGGCGTCGGCAGCGGTGGAGCGGCGCAGCGCCTCATGCAGCCGGGCAGGGGTCAGCACCCCCAGGAAGCGGCCGGCCCCGGCCTCGCCGGTCACCGCGATCCAGCCCGCGTCGTGCTGCAGCATGGTGGCGAGGGCCTGCCTGAGCGAGGCTCCGACGGGCAGCCGGGCGTCCATCCGGCGGGCGTGCTCGCCCACCGTCCCCTTCGCCGTGGCGGCGTGCTCCGCCGAGATCCAGCCGTGCAGATTCTCGTCCCGGTCCAGGACGACCGCCCAGCCCGGCAGCGTGGCGGGCAGCGGGTCGTCGAGGTGCACGACCGGGGGCTGCTCCAGGTCACCGGCCTCGATCGGGGTGACGGAGAGCCGCTTCAGGCCGCGGTCCGCGCCGACGAAGTCCGCCACCCAGGGCGTCGCGGGCGCGCCGAGCACCGCTGCCGGGGCGTCGAACTGCTCGATCGTGCCCTGGCCGTACACCGCGATCCGGTCGCCGAGCCGTACCGCCTCCTCGATGTCGTGGGTGACGAAGAGGACGGTCTTGCGTACGGACTTCTGGAGCGCGAGGAACTCGTTCTGCAGATGCTCGCGCACGACCGGGTCGACCGCGCCGAACGGCTCGTCCATCAGCAGGACGGGCGGGTCGGCCGCCAACGCCCTTGCCACGCCCACCCGCTGGCGCTGGCCGCCGGACAGCTGGTCGGGGTAGCGGTTGCCGTGGACCGCCGGGTCGAGCCCCACCAGGTCCAGCAGCTCCGCCGCCCTGGCGCGTGCGGCGGCCCGCTTGACGCCCAGCAGATGCGGGACCGTCGCGGTGTTGTCCAGCACCGTCTTGTGCGGGAAGAGGCCGACCTGCTGGATCACATAGCCGATCCGGCGGCGCAGCTCGACGGGGTCGGTGGCGGATATGTCGTCCCCGCCGACGTATATCCGGCCGCCGGTCGGCTCGATGAGCCGGTTGACCATCTTCATCGTGGTGGTCTTGCCGCAGCCGGACGGGCCGACGAGCGTGACCAGTTCACCTTCGGCCACCTCGAAGGAGAGGTTGTCGACGGCGGTCGTGCCGTCGTCGTACCGCTTGGTGACGTTTTCGAATCGGATCATGATTCCCCATTGTGACGGGCCGGTTGTGAAGGCCATGTTGCTGCAGTACGACGGATCCCGGCATTGTCAGTGGCCGGGGTTAGGGTCGCCACTGAGTTGAGGAAACCGATGGGGGCCGGGCCGACGGGGGCCGGGCCGACGGATCCGGACAGGTCCGGAGCACGGCGGGGGCCGGGAAGCGGGGTGCGATGAGCGGGCAGAACTGCATGGCGAGGAACGACTGGCTCTGCTGGGAGTACGTCACATCCCGCAGCCAGGAGCTGACCGACGCGATCGTCCAGCACATCTGGATCACCGCGGTGTCCGTGGCGATCGGGCTCGTGGTGGCCTTCCCGCTGGCGCTCCTCGCCCGCCGCGGGCGGGTGTTCGCGGGACCGGTGCTGGGGCTGACGACCGTGCTCTACACGGTGCCGTCGCTGGCGATGTTCTCGCTGCTGCTGCCGTGGTTCGGCCTGTCGGCCGCCCTGGTGGTCACCGGTCTCGTGCTCTATTCGCTGACGATTCTCGTACGGAACATCCTGGCCGGTCTCGCCGCCGTCCCCGAGGACGCGAGAGAGGCGGCGCGGGGCATGGGGTACGGACCGGCCAGACTGCTCTGGGAGGTCGAGCTGCCGCTGGCGCTGCCCGCGCTGTTCGCCGGGGTGCGGATCGCCACGGTCTCCACGGTGGCGCTGACGACGGTCGGCTCGATCGTCGGCAAGGGCGGGCTCGGCAATCTCATATCGGACGCGCTGCCGACCCTCTTCAAGGCGCAGGTGCTGACCGCGTCCGTGCTCTGTGTGCTGCTGGCCGTCCTGGCCGATGTGCTGCTGCTCCGCGTCCAGCGGCTGCTCACGCCCTGGACCCGAATACGGACGCCGCGGTCGGCCCGGTCGGCCGGGACGGCTGAGACAGCCGAGACGGCAGAGACGGCTGAGGTGGTCTGATCATGGGTGAGTTGACCGATGCCTGGACCTGGCTGACCACGGGGTCGCACTGGTCGGGGGAGAGCGGTGCCGGGCACCGGCTGGCCCAGCATCTGACGGTCAGCGGCATCGCGTTCGCGCTGGCGTGCCTCATCGCGCTGCCGGTCGCGCTCCGCCTGGGCCACATCGGCCGGGGCGGCGCCCTGGCCGTGAACCTGTCCAACGCCGGGCGTGCGATACCGACGTTCGCGGTGCTGGCGCTGCTGCTGCTGACCCCGCTGCGCTCGTACGGCGATCTGCCGACCGTGATCGCCCTGGTGCTGTTCGCGGTGCCGCCGCTGCTGACCAACGCCTACACCGGGATGCGCGAGGTGGACCGGTCGGTGGTGGAGGCGGCCCGGGGGATGGGGATGTCGGGGCGTCAGCTCTTCCTGCGGGTCGAGCTTCCGCTGGCCTATCCGCTGATCATGACCGGGCTGAGGTCGGCAGCGGTCCAGGTGATCGCCACGGCGACGCTGGCCGCGATGACCGGCGGGGGCGGTCTCGGCCGGATCATCACCGCCGGGTTCAACACGTACGACACCGCGCAGGTGGTGGCGGGCGCGCTGCTCGTCGCCGCGCTGGCCCTGGTCGTGGAGGGGCTGCTGGTCGCCGCCGACCGGCTGCTCGACCCGCGTCGCAGGGCCGCGGCCTGAGGGCGTCCGCCGCCTCCGCCACCGCGCTCCCCGTCCCGAACGTTCCGCAATCACCTGTCACTTGGAGTGGACCTCATGATCAAGACCTCGCGCATAGCGGGCGCCGTGCTCGGCATGGTGGCTCTGACGGGCTCCCTCGCGGCGTGCGGCGGCGACAGCCTGGAGAAGGACAAGAACGGCGGTGGTCCGAGCGCCGCTTCCGGTTCGGGCAAGAAGGGCTCGCTCGTCGTGGGCGCGGCCGGCTTCACCGAGTCGAAGGTGCTCGCCGCGCTGTACAGCCAGGTGCTGGCCCACGCCGGATACAAGACCTCGGTCACCTCGGTGAACAACCGCGAACTGTACGAACCGTCCCTGGAGAAGGGCCAGATCGACGTCGTACCGGAATACGCGGCCACCCTCGCGGAATTCCTCAACGCCAAGACGAACGGCGCCAAGCAGGCCGAGAAGAAGCCCGTCGCCTCCGGTGATGTCGCGGCGACGGTCGCCGCCCTGCGGAAGCTCGCCGGGCCGCGCGGGCTGAAGGTCCTTCCGGCAGGCCGGGCGGTCGACCAGAACGCCTTCGCGGTGACCAAGGAATTCGCCGCGAAGAACAAGCTCAAGACCCTTTCGGATCTGGGCAGGTCGAAGGCGAAGGTCAAGATCGCGGCGGGTGACGAATGCACGGTGCGGCCGTTCTGCGCACCGGGCCTGAAGTCGAAGTACGGCATCGACGTCACCGGCATCGACCCCAAGGGCGTCGGTACCCCGCAGGCCAAGCAGGCGGTGAAGGACGGCACCGATCAGCTGGTGCTCACCACCACGACCGACGCGACCCTGGACACCTACGGACTGGTCCTGCTCCAGGACGACAAGAAGCTGCAGAACGCGGACAATCTGCTGCCGGTCGTGAATGCCAAGGACGCGGGGAGCCCCGGGATCGCCGCCGCTCTCGCCAAGCTCACATCGGCGCTCACGACCGCCGATCTGATCCAGCTGAACCGCAAGGTCGACTCCGAGCGGGCGAAGCCCGACGACGTCGCGAAGGACTATCTGAAGTCGAAGGGCTTGATCAACTAGCCGGTTCACCGGGGAATGGCGGGAAGCACCGGACTGAACCGTTGCCGATAACCCTTCTGGGTATCCCTTCGAGGTAACCGCTGGGGAACAAATCCCGGTGCGGTCATCCATTGAGCGCACACGCACGGTAAATTTCGAGCCATGCCACGTGGACGCCACCGCCATTCCCCACCCTTGCACCGGCTTCTCCAGCCCTCGGCCGTAGCCGGTGTGTCGCTCCTTCTCGCCGCCGGTGCCTGGCTGTTCGCGGATCCCCTGGTGCTCCGCTGCCTGGTCGTTGCCGCGGCGGTCGCCGCGGTGACCGGTGCGGTCCTCATGCGCAGCTGGGACCGGGTGGCGGGCCGCAGGGTCGCCGAACTGACCCGGTCGCGGGCCGCCGAGGAGTGGCGGGCCGAGGAGCGCACCGCCGAACTGGAGGGCGACCTGGAGGAGTCGCGCGCACTGCGCGTCAGGCTGGAGACGAAGCTGCGGGCCAAGCGGGCCGAACTGGCCGGGCTGCGCGGGGAGCACGCCGCGCTGCTGCGCCGGTACGCGACCGCCGAGACCGAGCGGGCCGGTGCGCTGGAGGGCCGCAGGCTGCTGGCGATCGAGGCCGCTGCCCCGGCGGCTCCGCGCGCCGCGCTGCCGGCCGCGCGCTCCACGCCGACTCCCGACGCGTACGCGAAGGCCGCCCAGGCCCTCGGTTCGCTCAGCCGTAACGCGGCGGCCCAGCGCGAGCAGCGGCGGCAGACCGAACAGCGGGAGGCGGCGAAGCCGGCGGGGAAGCCGGAGGCGGCCGCCGCTGAGCACGCGCGCCCGCAGTCGGCTCTCCCGGCTCCGCGTCGCGTTCCGGCGACCGCCGTCGCTCCGTACACCCCGCAGCAGGGCCGCGCGCCCCGGCCCGTGGGCGGCTTCGACTTCTTCGGCATGCAGAGCGCCCAGAGCACGCGGCGCCCAGCTGAGAAGGCCGCTCCGGTGCTGGAGCCCGCGCAGCTGGCGTCCGTGCAGAACGAGGACCTGGCGGACGTGGTGGGCGCGGAGGCCATCGCGGCGCACCACGCCGAGACGGCGGCCTCCGCGACCGGCGGGGGCACCGGCGACGGCGTGGACGACGGGCCCGACGACGGTGTGGACGACGGCGTGGACGGGACCGCCGGGAAGGACGCCGAGCGTGGGGTCGGCCAGGTCATCGACCTGACCGAGCACGACGAGACGGAGCAGATCGACGTGGGCGTACTGCGTACCGCGATCTCGTAGCGCCGTCCGTAGTGCCGTCCTGTGGCGCCGTCCTGTTGCGCCGGTCGGCGGAACGCCCGTGGCCCGGAACCCCGATGGGGATCCGGGCCGCTCCGCGTCCGTACGGGCCGCGTACCGCCCGCCTACTTGTCGATGTCCCCGACCACGAAGAAGAGCGAGCCCAGGATCGCCACCATGTCCGCGACCAGGGTGCCGGGCAGCAGCTCGGTCAGCGCCTGGATGTTGTTGAACGAGGCCGAGCGGAGCTTGAGGCGGTACGGGGTCTTCTCGCCCTTGGACACCAGGTAGTAGCCGTTGATGCCGAGCGGGTTCTCCGTCCAGGCGTACGTCTCGCCCTCCGGGGCCTTCAGCACCTTCGGCAGCCGCTGGTTGACCGGCCCGGGCGCCAGCGCGGCCAGCCGGTCGAGACAGGCGTCGGCCAGGTCGAGGGCGTTGTGTGTCTGGCCCAGCAGCACCTCGAAGCGGGCCAGGCAGTCGCCGTCCTCGCGGGTGACGACCTTCAGGGTGTCCTGGAGTTCGCCGTACGCGAGATACGGCTCGTCGCGGCGCAGGTCGAAGTCGACGCCCGAGCCGCGGGCGATCGGACCGCTCACCCCGTACGCGTGCACGGCGGCGGCGGAGAGCACCCCCACGCCCCGGGTGCGGCCCCGGAAGATCTCGTTGCCGAGTACGAGGTCGTCGTACACGTCCATCCGCGACCGGACGTCGGCGACGGCCTCCCGCGCCCGGCCGAGCCAGCCCGCGGGAAGGTCCTCCTTGAGGCCGCCGACCCGGTTGAACATGTAGTGCATCCGGCCGCCGGAGACCTCCTCCATCACCGTCTGGATCACCTCGCGTTCCCGGAAGGCGTGGAACACCGGGGTGATACCGCCCAGTTCGAGGGGGTATGAGCCGAGGAACATCAGATGGTTGAGCACCCGGTTCAGCTCGGCGAGGAGCGTACGGGTCCAGACCGCGCGCTCGGGGACCTCCATCCCGAGCATCCGCTCGACGGCCATCACGACACCCAGCTCGTTGGAGAAGGCGGAGAGCCAGTCGTGGCGGTTGGCGAGCATGATGATCTGGCGGTAGTCGCGGGCCTCGAAAAGCTTCTCCGCGCCCCGGTGCATATAGCCGATGACCGGCTCGGCCTGCTGGATGCGTTCGCCGTCCAGGATGAGCCGGAGGCGGAGCACTCCGTGGGTGGAAGGGTGCTGGGGGCCGATGTTGAGCACCATGTCGGTGGTCTCCGCGGCGCCGCCGATGCCGACCGTCGTCTCCGTCATACGGGCCAGTATCCCTCCCGCCCGTACGCGCCCACCGGCTGCATCAGCCACCCGAAGTCCCCCAGCCCGCCCCGCGCCACCAGCTCGGCGGCCTCACCCGCCGCCGCCAGGGCCCTGACGTAGGCCGCGGGGTCCGTCGAGGCCAGCGCCAGGGGCGGGCGCCCGGCGCTGATCCCCAGGGCGGTGAGCGCCTCCCGCTGGGAGCACAGGGTCGTCTGCGGGGGGCGCGGGACCGGCTTCCGGGTGTGCGGCCGGGTGTGCGGCGGTACGGGGACGGAGGCGTCAGGCGGTACGGAGGCGTCCGGCGGTACCGAGGCATCCGGCCGCACGGTGGCGCCCGGCGGCACGAAGGCACCCCGCGATACGGCGGCCTCTGCCGGTACGCAGGCGTCCAGCGCCACATGGGCGGTGAGGTCGCAGCTCCCGTCCGGTACCGGCCGTACCTCGCGGCCCTCCCGGAAGCCGGTGAGGGTGCCGAAGGGCGGACGGGCGCCGCGGAAGTGGGCGTAGTCGACGGCCACCGCGAGACCCGCCTCCAGCGTTCCGGCCGCCGCCGCCCACGCCTCGTCGCGCGGGCGGCCGATCTCGGCGCGGGTGCCCGGCTCCTCCAGGGGCCACCAGCGGTCGAGCCACGCGGCGTCCGCGCCGGTCACCGGGGCACCCAGCCGCTCGGCGCCGTCCTCCGTCCTGACCTGCACATAGCGCGGCGTCCCCGCGGGGTCGGCCTCGGCGACATCGACCGGCACGTTGTCCAGCCACTCGTTCGCGAAGAGGAGCCCGCGCTCCCCGGCCGGCGGCTCGGCGCACCAGACGACGCGCTCGTCGAGCCCCGCCGGCCGTGGAGCGCGCTCCACGGCGTACGCCCGTACCGGGAACCCGGCGGGCAGCGCGGCCAGGACCCCGGTCACCAGCTCACCCCGGCCCGCCCCCATGTCGATCAGGGCCGGCTCCGCGATGTCGAGACCCATGAGCAGCCGGGCGACGGCCGACGCGAACAGCGGCGAGGCGTGCACCGAGGTACGGAAGTGCGCCGCCGGGCCCTCCGGCCGCAGATAGAAACCGTCCGCCCCGTACAGCGCGGCCTCCGTCGCCGCACGCCACCCGCGCCACTCATCAGTCACGGCGTCAAGTCTCCACCTTGGGGAGTACTCCCCGGGCGACCGGATCGGTCCTCCGGTTGACCCTTACACCTGTTCGGCATCTTTACGCTGGGTTACGTGCAGCGTCTCTACGCCTTCATCCGCAGACACCCGACTCTGGTCGACGGCTTCTGGGCCGTCGTCCTGCTCGGGTTCTCCGCGATGCAGTGGGAGGCGTCCCGCACGGGGCCCGGATACGACGTCAAGGCCGTCCCCGTCTTCCTGGGCCTCTGCACGGCCGTGGCGCTGCGCCGCCGGGTGCCCGAGGCGATGCTGCTGCTCGTGACGGTGCTGGGGGTGGCGCAGCTGGTCTTCGACATCTCGGCGGGGCCCGCCGACTTCGCCATGCTGGTGCTGATCTACACCGTCGCGGCCGACGGGAAGCGCTGGGCCTCCCGGTTCGCTCTGATCGGCGGACTGTGCGCGGGGACGCTCGCGCAACTGCGCTGGCACGAGGGGCCGACTCCCACCTGGGTGCAGCAGACGGTCTTCACGATGGTGGCGACGGTCCCGTTCGTCCTGGCCTGGGTGCTCGGCGACTCCGCGCGGACCCGCCGGGCCTACTTCGCCCAGCTGGAGGAGCGGGCCTCCCGGCTGGAGCGGGAGCGTGAGGCGCAGTCGAAGGTGGCGGTCGCCGGTGAGCGGGCCCGGATCGCCCGGGAGCTGCACGATGTCGTGGCGCACAACGTCTCGGTGATGGTGGTCCAGGCCGACGGCGCCGCCTATGTGCTGGACGCCTCGCCCGACCAGGCCAGACAGGCGCTGGAGACCATCTCGTCCACCGGCCGCCAGGCGCTCGCCGAGATGCGCCGGCTGCTGGGAGTGCTCAGGACCGGTGACGCGCCGGAGAGCGGCGAGTACGTCCCGCAGCCCGATGTGCAGCAGATCGAGGACCTGGTCGAGCAGGTCAGGGTCGCCGGTCTGACCGTGGACTTCCGTGTCGAGGGGACGCCGAGGCCGCTGCCCAGTGGCGTGGAGCTGACCGCGTACCGCATCGTGCAGGAGGCGCTCACCAACACCCGCAAGCACGGCGGTCCCGACGTGGGCGCCAGCGTGCGGCTCGTCTACTTCGACGACGGGCTCGGCCTGCTGGTCGAGGACGACGGCCGGGGCGCGGCGCACGAGCTGTACCAGGACGGCGGGGCGGACGGTCAGGGGCACGGCCTGATCGGTATGCGGGAGCGTGTCGGCATGGTCGGGGGCACGCTGGACGCGGGCCCGCGGCCGGGCGGCGGCTTCCGGATCAGTGCACTGCTGCCGCTCAAGCCCGCCCGCTAGTTTTTGAACCGCCCCATGACCCGCTCCATGACTCGCCCACTGGCTGTTGCCCGCCCCATGAGAAGGAGTTCCTACGAGATGGCGATCCGCGTGATGCTCGTCGACGACCAGGTGCTGCTGCGCACCGGCTTCCGGATGGTGCTCGCCGCCCAGCCGGACATGGAGGTCGTCGCGGAGGCGGGCGACGGGGCCGAGGCCATCGACACCCTCCGGTCGACGGCGGTCGACGTGGTGCTGATGGATGTCCGTATGCCGAGACTGGACGGGGTCGAGGCGACCCGGCAGATCTGTGCGCGCCCGGACGCGCCGAAGGTGCTGATCCTGACCACCTTCGACCTGGACGAGTACGCCTTCTCCGGGCTGAAGGCGGGCGCCAGCGGATTCATGCTCAAGGACGTGCCGCCGGCCGAACTGCTCGGGGCGATCCGCTCGGTGCACAGCGGCGACGCGGTGGTCGCGCCGTCGACCACGCGGCGGCTGCTCGACCGCTTCTCGCCGATGCTGCCGAGCGCGGTCGCGGACCCGCAGCACAAGGAGGTCGAGCGGCTCACGGACCGTGAGCGCGAGGTGATGCTGCTGGTCGCGCAGGGCCTGTCGAACGGTGAGATCGCGGCGCGGCTGGTGCTGTCCGAGGCCACCGTGAAGACGCATGTGGGCCGCATCCTCACCAAGCTGGAGCTGCGGGACCGGGTGCAGGTGGTCGTCATGGCGTACGAGACGGGCCTGGTACGGGCCGGGGGCTCCGGGGCGCGCTGAGCGGCCGGGGCCGATTCGGGCCGGGTCAGGCCGGCCCGGGGGGAACTCAGGCCGGACCAGTTCGGCCCGTGGCAACTCAGGGCCGGCTCAGGCCGGTGGCAGCTCGGCCCGGATCAGCTCAGCCCGGTCGACTCGGTCCGGCTCAGGCTCGTGGCAGCTCAGCCGGGACCGGTTCGGCCCGGCCCGCCCGGGTCAGCGCAGCACCCCCTCCAGGAAGTCGCTGTCCAGTCGGGCCACCACGGTGAGGTCGAGCTGATGCAGTACGTAACGCCCGCGCCGCTTCGTGGTGATCAGACCGGCCCGCTTGAGCACCGTCAGATGGCGGGAGGCCTCCGGCGCGGAGATGCCGTGCGAGTCGGCCAGTTCGCCCGTGGTGTGCGGGGAGCGGGCCAGCCCCCGGCACATCCGTATCCGCATCGGGTGGGCCAGCGCGTCGAGGCGCCGCTTCAGCAGCTCGACCGATGCGGGGGACGGCAGTTCGGGAGCGGCGACCGGGTACTGGACGACCGGGCGCCAGTCCGGGCGGTGCAGCACCAGCAGATGGGGCCAGCCGAAGCTGGTCGGCACAAAGGTGAGCCCGTCCCCCGCGGGCGCGCCCACCGCGGCCGAGCGGCCCTCCGAGAGCTTGTCGGCGCTGATCCGTGTCCCCGTACCGTCCACCGACAGGGCGGCGGAGACCGCGGCCAGCGCGTCCGCCAGGCCCTTGTGCCGCAGGATCTCCGTCTTGTGCCGGGCGTCGGCGGCCAGCTGGATCCGTATCCGCCGCCAGGTGTCGCCGAAGAACGCCTGCTCGCAGTCCTCGAAGAGCCGCCGGATCCAGGCCCGCACGGTGGCCGGGTCGTTCAGCAGATGTCCGGTGAAGTCGAACTGCCGGGGACCGCGGGCCGCCGCGAGATCCAGCGCGCGGCTGCGGACGCCCGGGTCCGTGAGCGGTGAGGGGCCGCCGGTGTCGTACGTGACGGAGCAGGTGAATTCGAGCGCGACCGTCACGAACTCGTCGTCGGGCAGCAGGTCGAGGAGGTCCAGATCCTCGGCGAGGGCCGCCCCCGGCCTCCCACCGCCGCCCCTGGCGCCCGCGAACGGCATGAAGATGTCCGAGAACGTGCTGCGCCACAGGAAGTCCGCCTCGTGCAGCCGGCCGGCGAGGTCGGCCTCCAGCCCGGCCGCCGTCGCCGTGGCCCAGCCGTGCAGCCCCGGATGGTGTCCGGGCTCCGAGAGCACATGCAGCGCATTGCCCAGCTCCGCCAGGGGAGACGGCTCGAAAGTGATCCCCCCGGGCGGCAGACCCGTGATGTCGATGTCCACGCTCATGGACCCATGGTGCCCGCCACCACCGACAGTCCGGCCGCCGATTGACGGCCCTCGTCAAATGGCGGGCCCGCGACCCCGGACGGTGCTCAGGGTGGGGCCATGAACGCACACCAGCAGCACATGCTCGACGCCTACCGCTCGGCCCAGCGGGGCGAGATGCCGCCGCCCCTGCCCGGCCGGCACGACTGGGAGGCCATCGGCGGCATCCGGGACCAGCTGCGTACCGGATGCGGCCGCCCGCCCACCGGACGCGGCACCTCGCGTACCGGGCGCCCGGACCCGGGAGGCAGACGGTACGGGTGGCTGCGCCGACTCCTCAGTCCCTCGGCCCGTCACTAAGGGCGGTCCCGGGGCACCCCGGGCCACCCAGAGCACCCGGGGCACCCGCGCCCCGAAGCGCCGCCCGGCCAGGCCCGTCACTCCAGCCGTCGTACGAACTCCCCGACCGCATCCGCCACATCCGCCGCACTCCATGACAGCCCCGGCGCCGCCACCGTCACCTCGGTCAGCGACACCCCCGGCACCCCGCCCGGCGCGGGATGGAACCGGTGGAACAGCGCCACCCCCGTCTCCTCCGCCTGCCGGACCGCCGCCTCCGAGAGGACATCCGCCGCGTACGGCAGCCACACCTGGAACTGATGGGTGTGCGGCACCTCGGGGTTGACCCGGAACCAGTCCACGTCCGCCGCCCGGAACCCGTCGGCCAGCCCCGCCGCGACGACCTTCGCGTGTTCGACGTACGAGGCCAGCCGGGGCAGCTCCCGCTCCAGGCCCAGCAGCGCCGACAGCGCGGCCGGGTACTGCTGGAAGAGCTGGCCCCCGTACCGGTGGCGCCAGGTCCTGGCCTCGTCGACCAGTGACGCGGGGCCCGCGAGCACGGCGCCGGACAGGCCGTCCAGGGACTTGTAGAAGGAGACGTACACACTGTCCGCGAGCCCGGCGATTTCCTCCAGGGTGCGGCCGAAGTGCGGGCCGCACTCCCAGAGCCGTGCGCCGTCGAAGTGCACCACCGCGTCCCGGTCCCTGGCGGCCCCGACGACCGCGACCAGCTCGTCCCACGTCGGGAGCACGAAACCGGCGTCACGCAGCGGCAGTTCCAGCATCAGCGTGCCGAAGGGCTCGTCGAAGTCGCGCACCTCGGCCGCGGTGGGCAGCCGGGGCGCCGACGTCGGATGGACCGTACGCAGCCCGCTCACCGCCCCGAAAGCGCCCCGTTCATGCAGCTCGGGGTGGGCCATCGGATGCAGCGCCACCACCGGATCGCCGGTACGCCCGGCCCAGCACCGCAGCGCGACCTGCTGCGCCATCGTGCCGGTGGGGAAGAAGGCGGCGGCCGGGAACCCGAGCAGCGCGGCCACCCGCTGCTCCAGCTCGGCGACGACCCCGCCGCCGTAGATGTCCACCGGCTCGTCCAGCCCGTACACCGTGCCCGCGTCCGCGGCCAGCGCCGTCAGCCGCTCGCCCAGCGTGGCGACGGTCGAGGGACGCGACAGCACCCGCTTCGCACCGCGCAGCGCGGCCATCCGGCGCGCGCCGTCGTCCTGCCCGTCCTGCGCCTCCGGTCCGGGCTGCCCGTTCTGCGCCGCTTGTCCCTCAGGTCCGGACTGCCCCTCCGCTCCGGACTGCCCGGCCCTTCCGTCCCGCTCTGTTCCGTTCCCGTTCCCGTGCGTGTTCCCGGTCCCGCTGCCCTGCCCGGTGCCGTCGGCCCCGGTGGTGTCCGCCTCGTCAGTCATGCGCCGATCCTCGCCCGGGGCCCGTGCACAGTCCAACGAGTTCCGCCCAATCCTGGGCGTAGCATGACGGGGAAATCGTCCGGTACCCCTCGCGGACTGGAACGGAAGGCCGATCCCTCGTGAACGCATCAGCAGAGTCCCGCCCCGCGCGGCTCACCGTCGGCGTGGTCGGAGCGGGCCGGGTGGGCCCCGCGCTCGCCGCCGCGCTCCAGCTCGCCGGGCACCGCCCGGTCGCCGCCTCCGGGGTCTCCGACGCATCCGTGCGCAGGGCCGCGGTGCTGCTCCCCGACGTCCCCCTGGTCACCCCCGCCGAGGTGCTGGCCCGCGCCGAGCTGGTCCTGCTGACCGTGCCCGACGACGCGCTGCCCGCGCTGGTGGAGGGGCTGGCCGAGACCGGCGCGGTACGGCCGGGACAGCTCCTGGTCCATACGTCGGGCCGGTTCGGCACCGGGGTGCTCGACCCAGCGCTGCGCGCCGGGGCCCTGCCGCTCGCGCTGCACCCGGCGATGACCTTCACCGGCACATCCGTGGACGTCCAGCGGCTGGCCGGATGCTCCTTCGGCGTGACCGCCCCCGACGAACTGCGGCTCGCCGCCGAGGCGTTGGTCATCGAGATGGGCGGTGAGCCCGAATGGATCGCGGAGGAGTCCCGTCCGCTCTACCACGCGGCGCTCGCCCTCGGGGCGAACCACCTGGTCACCCTGGTCGCCCAGTCGATGGAGCTGCTGAGCGTCGCGGGCGTCGCCGCCCCCGACCGGATGCTCGGACCGCTCCTCGGCGCCGCACTCGACAACGCCCTCAGATCTGGTGACGCCGCGCTGACCGGCCCGGTCGCCCGAGGAGACGCGGGTACGGTCGCGGCGCACGTCGAGGAGTTGCGCAAGCACGCGCCGCAGGCCGTCGCCGGCTACCTCGCGATGGCCCGTACGACGGCGGACCGCGCACTCGCGCACGGACTGCTCAAGCCGGAGCTGGCCGAGGACCTCCTGGGCGTCCTCGCGGACGGAGAGACCCGATGACCACGACCGCGCTGCTGCACACGGCCGCCGAACTGCACGCCCGGTACGCCGCGGATGTGCAGCCGTCCACGGACGCCCAGCCGTCCACGGATGTCCAGCCGTCCACGGATGTCCAGCCGTCCACGGGCGGACGGCCCCGTACCCGCGCCGTCGTCATGACCATGGGCGCCCTCCACGAAGGCCACGCCGCCCTCGTCCGGGCCGCCAGGGAGCAGGCCGGCGAGGACGGACTGGTCGTCGTGACGGTCTTCGCCAACCCGCTGCAGTTCGGCGCGGGTGAAGACCTCGACCGGTACCCGCGCACCCTTGAGGCGGACCTCGCCGTGGCCGAACTGGCGGGCGCGGACATCGTCTTCGCCCCCGCGGCCGACGAGGTCTACCCGGGCGGCGAACCCCAGGTCCGGATCGCCGGCGGCCCGATGGGCGAGCGCTTCGAGGGCGCGGCGCGCCCCGGCCACTTCGACGGCATGCTCACCGTCGTCGCCAAACTGCTCCACCTCACCCGCCCCGACACCGCGCTGTTCGGTCAGAAGGACGCCCAACAGCTCGCCCTGGTACGGAGGATGGCGCGCGACCTCGACTTCCCGGTCCGTATCGTCGGCGTCCCCACGGTCCGGGAGCCGGACGGACTGGCGATGTCCAGCCGTAACCGCTTCCTCTCCACCGGGGACCGCACCTCCGCACTGGCCCTGTCCCGCGCCCTGTTCGCGGGCCGGGACGCCCTCGCGGGAACCGGCACCGCCACCGGCACCACCCCCGCGGCCGTGCGCGCCGCCGCGCGGGCCGTCACCGACGAGGCGGGGCTCTCCCCGGACTATCTGTCCGTGATCGACCCGTCGGACTTCACCGAGGCCGCCGACGACCACCGGGGCGAAGCCGTCCTCGCGGTCGCCGCCCGGGTCGGTACGACGCGGCTGATCGACAACATCCCGCTGACCTTCGGGGAACCACAGTGACCGGAACCGGAATACGCCTGCACGCCCCCGCCCCCGGCTGGGAGATCGACGCCGACGTCGTGATCGTCGGATCCGGAGTGGCCGGACTGACCGCCGCACTGCGCTGCACCGCCGCGGGGCTGCGTACCGTCGTCGTGACCAAGGCACGCCTCGACGACGGCTCGACCCGCTGGGCGCAGGGCGGTATCGCGGCCGCACTCGGCGAGGGCGACACCCCCGGGCAGCACCTGGACGACACGCTGGTCGCGGGGGCCGGTCTCTGCGACGAGCATGCGGTCCGCACCCTGGTCACCGAGGGGCCCGACGCCGTACGCAGGCTCATCGCGACCGGTGCGCGGTTCGACACCGACGAGGCGGGCGGGATCGCGCTCACCCGGGAGGGCGGCCACCACCGCCGCCGTATCGCGCACGCGGGCGGTGACGCCACCGGGGCCGAGATCTCCCGCACCCTGGTCGAAGCGGTCCGCGCCGCCGCGCTGCGCACCGTGGAGAACGCCCTCGTCCTCGACCTGATCACCGACGCCGAAGGCCGTACGGCCGGTGTCACCCTGCATGTCATGGGGGAGGGCCAGCACGACGGCGTCGGCGCGGTGCGCGCCCCCGCCGTGGTGCTCGCGACCGGCGGCATGGGCCAGATCTTCTCCGCCACCACCAACCCGGCCGTCTCCACCGGCGACGGTGTGGCCCTCGCACTGCGGGCCGGCGCCGAGGTCTCGGACCTGGAGTTCGTCCAGTTCCACCCCACGGTGCTCTTCCTCGGCGCGGACGCCGAGGGCCAGCAGCCGCTGGTCTCCGAAGCGGTACGGGGCGAGGGCGCCCACCTGGTCGATGCCGACGGGGTGCGCTTCATGACCGGGCAGCACGAACTGGCCGAGCTGGCACCCCGCGACATCGTGGCGAAGGCGATCACCCGCCGGATGCAGGAGCAGGGCACCGAGCACATGTATCTCGACGCCCGGCACTTCGGCGCCGAGATGTGGGAGCAGCGCTTCCCGACGATCCTCGCGGCCTGCCGCAGCCACGGCATCGACCCGGTGACCGAACCCGTCCCGGTCGCCCCGGCCGCGCACTACGCGTCGGGCGGCGTCCGCACCGATCTGCACGGCCGTACGACCGTCCCCGGTCTGTACGCCTGCGGTGAGGTCGCCTGCACCGGTGTGCACGGCGCGAACCGGCTCGCGTCCAACTCCCTCCTGGAAGGCCTGGTCTTCGCCGAGCGCATCGCCGACGACATCGCGGCCGACCTCGCGGCCGACAGTGCGGCGGCCACCGCGGGGCGGGTCACCGCTGACAGTGCGGCCAGCACCGCCGCCGACCTCGCCGGGCACACCGCAGCCGAGGCCGCGGCGCCCGGGACCGACGCCGCAGCGGCCGGCACCGCCGGCCGGGCGGCCCGGCCCCCCGCCCCCGAGCCCGTGTTCGCGGCGGAGCCCCGCACGCTCCCGCTCCTGGAGCCCGAGGCCAGGCTCCGTATCCAGCGGATCATGACGGAGGGCGCCGGAGTGCTCCGCTCCGCCGAGAGCCTCGCACGCGCCGCCGACCGGCTGGAGACGATCCGGGCCGACGCCGAGGCGGAGGCAGCGGCCGAGGCGGTGGCCGAAGCGGCGGCGGGCGCCGCCATGGACGCGGCGGCGGCCGGAGCCCCGGAAGCGCTGCCCGCCCTCGCCCTGAAGCCCGCCCAGGCGGGTGTCGAGGCATGGGAGGCGACCAACCTCCTCTGTGTCGCCCGTGTCCTGACCGCCGCAGCGCAGCGCCGCGCGGAGACCCGGGGCTGCCACTGGCGCGAGGACCACGCGGACCGTGACGACACCGGCTGGCGCCGCCATCTCGTCGTACGGCTGCTCCCCGACCGTTCGCTCGCCGTGCACACCACGGAGAGCGCCGACTTCCCCCCGACCCTCCCTCAGCGTCCCCAGGAGCAGTGACCGTGACCACCCCCGACCTCCCCCTCCACCGGATCGGCGACGACATGAGCGCCGCCGAACCGGCGGGCGGCTGCGGCGACGCCTGCGGCTGCGGCGACGGCTTCGACGACCCCATGGAGTGCGGCCTCGACCCCGCCCTCGCCGGACTCCTGGCCGCTGCGGGGCTCGACCCGGTCCTGGTCGAGGACATCGCGCACCTCGCCATCGACGAGGACCTCGACGGGGGAGTGGACGTGACGAGCGTCGCGACCGTTCCCGCGGACGCCGTCGCCACCGGCGACTTCACCGCACGCGAGGCCGGTACGGTCGCGGGCCTGCGCGTCGCCGAAGCGGTGCTCTCGCTCGTCTGCACCGAGGCGTTCGAGGTGGAGCGGCACGTCGAGGACGGCGAGCGCGTCGCCCCCGGCCAGAAGCTGCTCTCGGTCACCACCCGCACCCGCGACCTGCTGACCGCCGAGCGCAGCGCGCTCAACCTGCTGTGCCGGCTCTCCGGCATCGCGACCGCCACCCGCGCCTGGGCCGACGTACTCGAAGGGACGAAGGCCAGGGTCCGCGACACCCGCAAGACCACCCCGGGGCTGCGCGCCCTGGAGAAGTACGCGGTGCGCTGCGGAGGCGGCGTCAACCACCGGATGTCGCTCTCCGACGCGGCCCTGGTCAAGGACAACCACGTGATCGCGGCGGGCGGGGTCGCCGAGGCGTTCAAGCTCGTCCGCGCCGCCTTCCCCGACCTGGCCATCGAGGTCGAGGTGGACACCCTCGCCCAGGTCACCGAGGTCCTGGACGCGGGCGCCGACCTGATCCTGCTGGACAACTTCACCCCGGCGCAGACCGCTGAAGCGGTCAAACTCGTCGGCGGCCGGGCCCTGCTGGAGTCCTCGGGCCGGCTCACCCTGGACACGGCCCGTGCCTACGCGGAGACGGGCGTCGACCACCTGGCGGTCGGCGGGCTCACCCACTCGTCCCCCATCCTCGACATCGGCCTCGACCTGCGCGAGGCGGAGTAACCCATGCTGCTCACCATCGACGTCGGCAACACCCATACCGTTCTCGGCCTGTTCGACGGCGACGAGATCGTGGAGCACTGGCGCATCTCCACCGACGCCCGCCGCACCGCCGACGAACTCGCCGTACTGCTCCAGGGCCTGATGGGGATGCACCCGCTCCTCGGCCGCGGCCTCGGCGACGGCATCGAGGGGATCGCGGTCTGCTCGACCGTCCCCTCCGTGCTGCACGAACTGCGCGAGGTGACCCGCCGCTACTACGGCGACGTCCCGGCTGTACTGGTCGAGCCCGGCATCAGGACGGGCGTCCCGATCCTGGTGGACAACCCGAAGGAGGTCGGCGCGGACCGCATCATCAACGCGGTCGCCGCCGTCGAGCTGTACGGCGGCCCCGCCGTCGTCGTGGACTTCGGTACGGCGACGACCTTCGACGCGGTGTCGGCGCGCGGCGAGTACACCGGCGGTGTCATCGCCCCCGGCATCGAGATCTCGGTCGAGGCGCTCGGCGTGAAGGGCGCCCAGCTCCGCAAGATCGAGCTGGCCCGCCCGCGCAGCGTGATCGGCAAGAACACCGTGGAGGCCATGCAGTCCGGCATCATCTACGGCTTCGCGGGACAGGTCGACGGGGTGGTGAACCGGATGGCCCGCGAGCTGGCCGACGACCCGGCGGACGTCACGGTCATCGCCACCGGCGGGCTCGCCCCGATGGTGCTCAGCGAGGCCACCGTCATCGACGAGCACGAGCCGTGGCTGACGTTGATCGGGCTGCGCCTGGTGTACGAGCGGAACGTCGCCCGGCTGTGAACCGGTAGGGCGGCCCGGCCCGGCCGGAGGCGTCCGGCGGCAGGGGACGGCGGCTGCGGTCGTCCGGCGGCAAGGCCCCGCGGCGGGGCGGCGACGAGGCGCTGCGGGGCAGCCGTGACCGCCCCGCAGCCCGCCGTTCCCCGCCGCGCCGCACCGGTCCATTAAGCGGATATTGTCCCTTTAGTACGTATCGTCATTCCATGCCTACGCCCTACGGTTCCCGAGGCGGCATGGCCTTCAGCGCGGATGAGCTGCGTGTGCTCCGACGCGCCCTTGCCATCGCCCTCAATCCGACCCCCGTCGCAGAAGAGGACGTCCAGGACTGTCTGCGTCTCGCCGAGTCCGTGGACGAGACCATCGCGGAGGCGGGCCGGCTGCGCGCCTTTCTCCTGG
This sequence comes from Streptomyces sp. NPDC059398, assembly GCF_042751845.1. Classification (NCBI taxonomy): domain Bacteria; kingdom Bacillati; phylum Actinomycetota; class Actinomycetes; order Kitasatosporales; family Streptomycetaceae; genus Streptomyces; species Streptomyces sp. NPDC059398. The sequence continues at coordinate 25,719 of NZ_JBHYWP010000098.1, forward strand.
CCGACCTCGCCCGCTACCGCGACGCCCTCCCCGGCACGGCCATCAGCTACATGGAGCTGCTCCAGGACGCCCTGGCCGCCGGCTACGACCCGCGCCCCGAGGATCTCGCCGCCCTGCGTACCCTGCGCGGCGCGCCGTCCGGTGACGCCCTGCTGAGACGCTGCCGGGCGCTGGCTGAACAGTCGGTACGCGCCCGGCTCGCGGGCCGCGCCGTGACCCCGGGCCCGCGCACCCGGCTGCTCGCGCTGCCCGGCGGCCGTACGTCGGGCGAGCCCGCCGGGCCGAAGCGCCCGGCACCGGACAAGACCCCCGTCAAGGCTCCGGTCAGGCCCCGCCCGGCCCCGAAGCCGTCCGAGGTCTTCCCGCCGCGCCGCAAGCCCGCCGCGCCCCCCGCGCAGCGTTCGCTGACCGGCTGAGGGGGCGTCCCGGAAGCGGCGGAAGCCCCGGGCTACTCTGTCCGTATGGACTACGTTTCCGCGCTTGTGCCCCCGGTGGTGATGGCCGTGTTCTTCACGATCGTCGTGAGGACGATCGTGAAGACCCAGGGCGGCCCGAACAAGGCCAAGGAGGACGCGGCCGTGGACGAGGTGCTCGCCCGCGCCGAGGCCACGGTCCAGCCGACGGGCAGCGGCGCCACCTGAGGCGTCAGGACCCGGAGGGGGGGGGGGGGGGTGCACAGACCGTCACGGCGCGTGGGGGTTTTTTTGAGGTTTTAAAA
>NZ_JBHYWP010000098.1:26446-28129 GCF_042751845.1 Streptomyces sp. NPDC059398
GGGCGGGCGAACGGCAGGAAACCCTGCCGTACGCCCTTTTCTGTGTTTTTCGCGCTAATAACCAGCTATTCGTGACATCTCGCACTATGGTGCAGATGTGCCCCGTCAATTGGGAGAGCTGGAAGACGCCGTCATGTCACGGGTCTGGGAGTGGAACCGCCCGGTCACGGTCAGGGAAGTCCTGGAAGACCTCGAACGCGACCGGACCATCGCCTACACCACCGTGATGACCGTATTGGACAATCTCCATCAGAAGGGCTGGGTACGCCGGGAAGTGGAGGGCCGCGCCTATCGATATACGGCGGTCTCCACCCGCGCCGCCTACTCGGCCGCACTGATGAACGAAGCCTGGTCGACGAGTGACAACTCCGCGGCCGCCCTTGTCGCCTTCTTCGGCATGATGTCCTCCGAGCAGCGTGATGCACTCCGTGATGCTTTGCGCATCGTTCAGGGTGATGCGGACCGCGATGACCGGGAGGGAGACGCAGGGCGATAACGTCTTGCGCATGCCAGGTACGCGAGCAAAAGCCCTCACCGTCCGCAGAGCCAGGACCAGCGATGTGCCGGCGGTGCGCGGACTCCTGGACGCGTACGTGCGTGAGCGGATCCTGCTCGACAAAGCCACGGTGACGCTTTACGAGTCCATCCAGGAGTTCTGGGTCGCCGAACGCGATGACGACGCGAGGGTCGTCGGCTGCGGCGCACTCCATGTGATGTGGGAAGACCTCGCGGAAGTGCGCACCCTCGCCGTTGACCGCGAGTTCAAGGGCGCCGGAGTGGGCCACCAGGTCCTGGACAAGCTCTTGCAGACCGCACGGTGGATCGGAGTGCGCCGGGTATTCTGTCTGACCTTCGAAGTCGACTTCTTCGCGAAGCACGGCTTCACCGAGATCGGTGAGACTCCGGTCGACGGAGATGTCTACAGCGAGCTGCTGCGTTCCTATGACGAGGGAGTCGCTGAGTTCCTCGGTCTCGAACGGGTGAAGCCGAACACCTTGGGCAACAGCCGGATGCTTCTGCACCTGTGACGGTCACTTCGCACCGGAACCCTATGTCCGAATCGCGCATGTTTCCCGTGTTCTTGCACTCCTGAACCTCTGCCGGGGGTTTGTGTTTTCCCGGGAAAAGCGGTTTCCTTTCCGCGTACTGAATTTTTCGATGAAAGGAAATCCGGTGGCACAGAAGGTTCAGGTCCTTCTTGTCGATGACCTCGACGGCGGCGAGGCGGACGAGACCGTGACGTTCGCTCTGGATGGCAAGACATACGAGATCGACCTCACCACCGCGAACGCGGACAAGCTCCGTACGCTTCTTGAGCCGTATGCCAAGGGTGGCCGGCGCACCGGCGGCCGCGGCACCGGTGGCCGTGGCAAGGCCCGTATCGCGGCAGGCGGCAACAAGGACACCGCCGAGATTCGTAAGTGGGCCAAGGACAACGGATACAACGTGAATGACCGCGGCCGGGTGCCCGCGGACATCCGTGAGGCCTACGAGAAGGCCAACGGCTGATTTCCGGGAGGTCCGGGGGTCACACCCCGGACAGTCGAAGTCCGGTTTCCGGGGGGGGCCCCCCGGCCAGCCGCCGCGACACGGCCCCCCCGGGCCCGGGGGCACCGCGGGGCCGCCGCGGCCCCCGGCCCGACCACGTCGGGGGCAGCGCCCCGCAGCCCGCCCCCCCCGCAC
>NZ_JBHYWP010000098.1:28139-31793 GCF_042751845.1 Streptomyces sp. NPDC059398
GACGGCGTCTGCCCGGGCCGCGGGGGGTCCACCCCCGTGAACTACCGCGCCCGAGACCGGGGGGCCCCCCCCCCAAACGCCGCCGAGACACGCACCATCCGGGCCCGGTGGCACTCCGTCGCCGCCGCGTCCACGAGCCGTACCAGGTCGGGGCCGCCGCCCCGCTCCCCGAACCGGCCGAACTCGGGCAGGGTCCGCTCCACACCGCACCCCGGCTCCGGGGGCCGCAGCCAGCGGGCGGCCCCCTTCGCACAGCGCGCGCCGGGCGGTGCGGGGGCCTCGATCAGGCCGTCCGTGCCGACCGCCGTCAGATCCAGCGCGATCCCGCCCCACTCCAGCCAGTCGAGCAGCCCCGGCAGCTCATCGGCGCTGCCCGCCGCCACCAGCAGCCGCATCCGGGAGCCGTCCAGCGCCACCGGTCCCGTGACCGGCGCCCCGCGCAGCAGTGCGAAGCCCGCGTCGGCCGGCAGATCGAGTACGTCGAAACGCAGCCCGGTCAGCAGCCGCACCGGGGGCCCCGCCAGGGCGGCCCAGCCCAGCCGGGACTCGTACCAGCGCAGGGTGCTGTCGGTGCTGCCGCTCCCGGTGATGCGCCGGGTGCGGTCGGCCGGTTCGCGGGGGGACGGAACGGTGAAGGCCATGACTGGGCAACTCCCGGAGGACGCCAGGGTTACGGAGCGCTGCGACTTGATTGCTTTCCGTTGATGCGCAAGAGGCGTGCGGAGGCGTTCAAGGGCGCTCGGATGTTCGCCCGTAGCTGAGGGGAACTGTCGCGCGCCGCATGGACTGTCAGTCTCTGCGGGTAAGACATACCTAGTGGGGAGGGGCGACACGCGGCTCAGGCGGTCTCACGTTCGCCATCGGCGTACTGGAGACAGGGGTATCTGCCTGGCCTGCGGGAACATCGTCTCGCACCATCGGGTTGGAGCAGTTGTCGGCTGTTCGGGCCGGAGGCCATGGACGGGTGTCGGCAGTTGGAATGAGCTGTCCCGCCCCGCGGGACTAGCATGCGGAAGGACTGGGAGGGGACCGACCCCTCGCTGCCCGACCGCTCTGAGGAGCGATTAACGATGTTCGAGAGGTTCACCGACCGCGCGCGGCGGGTTGTCGTCCTGGCTCAGGAAGAAGCCCGGATGCTCAACCACAACTACATCGGCACCGAGCACATTCTCCTGGGCCTTATCCATGAGGGTGAGGGTGTCGCCGCTAAGGCCCTGGAGAGCCTCGGGATTTCGCTCGAGGCGGTCCGCCAGCAGGTGGAGGAGATCATCGGTCAGGGGCAGCAGGCCCCGTCCGGCCACATCCCCTTCACCCCTCGTGCCAAGAAGGTCCTGGAGCTGTCGCTCCGGGAGGCTCTTCAGCTCGGCCACAACTACATCGGTACGGAGCACATCCTGCTCGGCCTGATCCGCGAGGGCGAGGGCGTCGCAGCCCAGGTCCTCGTGAAGCTGGGCGCCGATCTGAACCGGGTGCGGCAGCAGGTCATCCAGCTGCTCTCCGGCTACCAGGGCAAGGAGACCGCCGCCGCAGGCGGTCCCGCCGAGGGCACGCCCTCGACCTCGCTCGTCCTGGACCAGTTCGGCCGCAACCTCACCCAGGCCGCCCGCGAATCCAAGCTCGACCCGGTCATCGGGCGCGAGAAGGAGATCGAGCGGGTCATGCAGGTGCTGTCGCGCCGTACCAAGAACAACCCGGTCCTCATCGGCGAGCCCGGCGTCGGAAAGACGGCGGTCGTCGAAGGACTGGCGCAGGCCATCGTCAAGGGCGAGGTGCCCGAGACCCTCAAGGACAAGCACCTCTACACCCTCGACCTCGGCGCGCTCGTCGCCGGTTCCCGCTACCGCGGTGACTTCGAGGAGCGGCTGAAGAAGGTCCTCAAGGAGATCCGCACCCGCGGCGACATCATCCTGTTCATCGACGAGCTCCACACCCTGGTGGGTGCGGGCGCCGCCGAGGGCGCGATCGACGCGGCTTCGATCCTGAAGCCGATGCTCGCCCGTGGAGAGCTCCAGACCATCGGTGCCACCACGCTCGACGAGTACCGCAAGCACCTGGAGAAGGACGCGGCTCTTGAGCGCCGCTTCCAGCCGATCCAGGTCGCCGAGCCGTCGCTCCCGCACACCATTGAGATCCTCAAGGGTCTGCGGGACCGCTACGAGGCCCACCACCGCGTCTCCATCACGGACGAGGCCCTGGTGCAGGCCGCCACCCTCGCGGACCGGTACATCTCGGACCGCTTCCTGCCGGACAAGGCGATCGACCTGATCGACGAGGCCGGCTCCCGGATGCGTATCCGCCGGATGACCGCGCCGCCGGACCTCCGCGAGTTCGACGAGAAGATCGCGAACGTCCGCCGCGACAAGGAGTCGGCCATCGACTCCCAGGACTTCGAGAAGGCAGCCTCGCTCCGCGACAAGGAGAAGCAGCTGCTGGCCGCGAAGACCAAGCGGGAGAAGGAGTGGAAGGCCGGCGACATGGACGTCGTCGCCGAGGTCGACGGCGAGCTGATCGCCGAGGTCCTGGCCACGGCCACCGGTATCCCGGTCTTCAAGCTGACCGAGGAGGAGTCCTCGCGGCTGCTCCGCATGGAGGACGAGCTGCACAAGCGCGTCATCGGGCAGAAGGACGCCATCAAGGCCCTCTCGCAGGCGATCCGCCGTACGCGAGCCGGTCTGAAGGACCCGAAGCGCCCCGGTGGCTCGTTCATCTTCGCCGGCCCGTCCGGTGTCGGTAAGACCGAGCTCTCCAAGACGCTCGCCGAATTCCTCTTCGGCGACGAGGACGCACTGATCTCCCTCGACATGTCGGAGTTCAGCGAGAAGCACACGGTTTCCCGTCTCTTCGGTTCTCCCCCCGGATACGTGGGTTACGAAGAGGGCGGCCAGCTCACCGAGAAGGTGCGCAGGAAGCCGTTCTCGGTCGTTCTCTTCGACGAGGTCGAGAAGGCCCACCCCGATATCTTCAATTCCCTGCTGCAGATTCTGGAAGACGGTCGGCTGACCGACTCCCAGGGCCGGGTGGTGGACTTCAAGAACACGGTCATCATCATGACGACCAACCTCGGGACCCGGGACATCTCCAAGGGCTTCAACCTGGGCTTCGCGGCCCAGGGCGACGTCAAGACCGGATACGACCGGATGAAGGCCAAGGTCAACGAGGAGCTGAAGCAGCACTTCCGCCCCGAGTTCCTGAACCGTGTCGATGACACGGTGGTCTTCCACCAGCTGACCGAGGAAGACATCATCCAGATCGTCGACCTCATGATCGAGAAGGTCGACGAGCGCCTCAAGGACCGCGACATGGGCCTTGAGCTCAGCGCGGACGCCAAGTCGCTGCTGGCCAAGCACGGCTACGACCCGGTGATGGGCGCGCGTCCGCTGCGGCGCACGATCCAGCGCGAGATCGAGGACATCCTCTCCGAGAAGATCCTCTTCGGTGAGCTGCGCCCCGGTCACATCGTGGTCGTCGGTGTCGAGGGCGAGGGTGACGACAAGAAGTTCACCTTCCGCGGCGAGGAGAAGTCGCCGCTGCCCGACGCCCCGCCGATCGAGCAGGCGGCCGGTGGCTCCGGCCCGAACATGACGAAGGACGTCTGACGCTGATGCGTTGAGCGGCCCGAGCGAAGAAGGGGCGGCCCCGGAACCGGTCATCGGT
>NZ_JBHYWP010000099.1:0-31638 GCF_042751845.1 Streptomyces sp. NPDC059398
GCTCAGGGGATCAGCTGCCCAGAACGGCGCGCAGCGACGGCTGGAGCGCGTCGCCGTGGGCGCGCACCATGTCGTCGCACAGCTCCCAGATGCGCTCGACGGGCAGGGCGGCGGCGGTCGCCGGGTCGGTCATCGCGGCCTGCCGTACATGGCGCGGCTCATCGTGCAGAGCCGCGCGGACGACGAGGTCGTTCATGCTCAGATAGGCGCGGTTGAGCGCCGCGCACTGCGCGGGCAGCTCCCCGATCCGGGTCGGCTGCACCCCCAACGCATCGACCAGGCAAGGGACTTCGACGGTCCCCGAAGCGGGGAGGTTGTCGATGAGGCCCCGGTTGGGCACATTGCCGTAGATGGTGCGGGGCGTGCCCGTGACGATGCTGTGGATGACCTGCGGGGCGTACTCCATGGTGCCCTCGACCGGGAGCGGCGTCCCGGAGGCTAGGGCGGCCCGGGTCTTCTCGTACTCCGCGACGTTCTCGTCGACGATGCCCAGATAGGCGCCCACCGGCAGCCGCAGCCGCTCGATCTCCTCGTCGTGGTGCAGATACCAGGGCACATATTCTGCCGAGTGCTCGCTGGTCTCCGTCGGATAGTGGCCCAGTCGCCGGTACATGTCGACCCGGACCCGGCGGCGCAGCTGCGGGTCGTCCGCCACCAGGGCGTCCAGCCGGGGGTAGAGGTCCGTGCCGCCCTGCTCGAATCGGAGCACCCACGCCTGGTGGTTGACGCCCGCGGCAAGGTAGTTGACGTCCTCGTACGCGACACCCACCAGCTCGGAGAGGTCCCGCATGGTCCAGTACACCGAGTGGCACAGACCGACGACGCGGGTCAGCCCGGTGGCCTGGCTGAGGTACTGGACGTTCATCGCCATGGGGTTGGTGTAGTTGAGCAGCCAGGCGTCGGGGCAGAGCTCGGCGATGTCCTCGCCGAGCGCCTTGAGGAGGGGGAAGGTGCGCAGTGCGCGGAAGATGCCGCCGACGCCCAGTGTGTCGCCGATGGTCTGCCGCAGGCCGTAGCGCGCGGGCACCTCGAAGTCGGTACGGGTGGCCTCGCCCATGCCGACCTGGACGATGTTGATGACGAAGTCGGCGCCCTCCAGGGCCTCGCGCCGCTCCGCGTGGGAGGTGATACGGGCTGCCGCGCCGCGCTCGGCCGCGATGTGGCGGGCGGCGCCCTCGGCGGTGGCCAGCCGTTCGGCGTCGATGTCGTGCAGCGCGATATGGGCGTCGGTCAGTTCCGGGAAGGCGAAGAGGTCCGCCAGCAGCCCCTGGGTGAAGACGACGCTTCCGGCGCCGATGAATGCGATCTTCGTGGTGCTCATGAGTGGTTCTTTCCGTTGTGTGTGACGGCTGTGACGGCTTCGTCCCAGGTGGGCTGTGCGGGGGTGCCGCCATGGGCCCGGGTGGACAGGGCACCGCAGGCCGCGGCGATTTCGAGAGCCCGGGTGGTCGGCAGGCCCCTCAGATGGGCGGCGATGAATCCGGCGTCGAAACTGTCCCCGGCGCCGACGGTGTCCTTCGGCAGGACGGGGATCGCGCCGGTGCGCGACGGGGCGCTGCCGTCATGGGCGAGCGCCCCCTGGGCCCCGTCCTTCACCACCACCAGCGGGCCGAGGGCGGCCAGCCGGGCCGCCGCCCCGTCGAGTGTTCCGGCGGACGGCCCGGCCAGCGCACGGGCCTCCTGGGCGTTGGGCAGCAGGATGTCGGTGACCGCGAGCACCTCGTCGAGACCGGCGGACCGCCACTCCCCTGACGGGTCGTCATTGGTGTCGAGGGAGGTGGTCGCGCCATGGTGGCGTGCGGTGCGCAGCAGGCCGGGCAGGGCACCGGCGAGCTTGGGCATCAGGAAGTACGAGGCCGCGTGCACATGGCGGCAGTCGGTGAGCAGCGCGTCGGGCACGTCGTCACCGCAGGTCGCGCTCAGGGTGCCGGATGCGGTGAGGATGGCGCGGTCGTCGCCCGCGGTCACCACCGCGGTGAGCGGGGTGGCGTGCTCCGGGTCGAGGACCAGGGCGTCCGTGTTGACGCCCCGGCCGGCAAGGGCGGCCCGGACGAAGCGTCCGGCGTCGTCGTCCCCGACGCGTCCGGCGAAGGCGACACGGAGCCCGAGCCTGGCGGCGCCGCACGCCATGATGGCGGCGGAACCGCCGAGGGTGAGCACACCCGTGTCGACGAGTTGCTCGCGCTGCCCGAAGGCGAGCGGGGCGCTGAGGGGGCCGAGTACGACGTCGGGGTTGGCGTCCCCGACGACGAGCAGGTCGAAGGTGTGTGGCATGGGGCTTCCTGGAGTCGGCGGCGAGAGGGTGCGGGGGCGGCGAGAGGGTGCGGGGCGGGCGGGACGGCGGGGGCCGGGCGGCCGGTCCCGACGTACGGTGTGCGAACACGGCTGCGCGGCAGGGGGAGTTCAGCCCTTGAGGCCGCTCGACGTAATGGACTGGATGAAGGTTTTCTGCGCCGCCAGGAAGGCCAGCAGAACCGGCAGCACCGTGATCACGTTCCCCGCCATCACCGCGGGCCACTGGGTGTGGTGCAGTCCCTGAAAGGTCGTCAGGCCCAACTGCAGCGTGTACTGGGTGTCGTGGTTGATGGCGATCAGCGGCCATGTCAGATCGTTCCAGGTGGTGAGGAACGTCAGGACGGCCACCGTGCTCAGCGCCGGGAGTGACAACGGCAGCACGATGAGGAAGAGGACCCGCAGCCGGGAACAGCCGTCGATCCACGCGGCCTCCTCCAACTCCCTGGGCAGCGACAGGAAGAACTGCCGCAGCAGGAACACCGCGAACGGTGTGACCAGCGATGGGACGATCAGCGCGCCGAGCGTGTCGATCAGTCCGAGGCGCTTCATCACCAGGAAGGTGGGGATCATCGTCAGCTGGAAGGGGATCGCCATCGTGGCCAGCATCAGCCCGAGCAGCAGACGGGACCCCGCGAACCGCATCCGGGCGAAGGCGTACCCGCCCAGCGCGCCGAAGAGCAGATTGGATGCGACCGCCACCACGGACACGATCAGCGAATTGACGAACCAGCGGGGGAACATGGCGTTGCCCAGCACATAGCGGTAGCCGCCCAGATGGATTCCAGACGGCCAGAGAGCCGGCGGGAACCTGTTGATCTCCGCGTTGGTCATCACGGAGCTGAGCAGCAGCCAGATCATCGGAACCGCGAAGAGCAGCGCGAGCGGGGCGAGCAGCAGATGCCAGGCGCTGAACGGCAGCCGCAGTCCCGGCCCGCGCCGCGGGGGCGGCGTGGGCGCCGGGGCCGTACGGGCGGTGCGCGGGGGCAGGGGAGTGGTGACGGTCATCGGATGGCTCCTTCGATGGCGGGCCGGCGCCGCCGGACTACGCGCATCCCTCCGGCGATCACGAGCAGGGCCAGCGCGAGGACATAGGCCGCTGCCGCTCCGTAGCCGGCGGTGAAGTTCTTGAAGGCCTGCTCCCAGATGAAGTAGACGATCACGGTGGTGGAGCCGAGCGGCCCGCCCTTCGTGGTCACGTACACCAGGTCGAAGACCTGCAGGGCGTTGATGGTCTGCCACAGCAGCAGGAAGACGTTGACCGGGGTGAGGGTCGGCAGGACGACATGGCGCAGCAGCTGCAGCCTGCCCGCGCCGTCCAGCCGTGCGGCCTCGATGAGTGACTGCGGCACGTCCTGGAGGGCGGCGAGATAGACCACCACACAGAAGCCGGTGCCGCTCCACAGCGAGATCACCACCAGGACCAGCAGCGCCTGTCCGGGATCGGTGAGGAACCCCTGGGGGGAGACCCCGATGGAGTGCAGGAGCGAATTGGCCACTCCGAACTGCGGGTCGAGGATGAACGAGAACAGCACGCCCTGCGCCGTCGCCGAGATGACGAACGGCACGAAGATCAGCGTCCGGTACAGGCCGACGAGTCTGATGCGCTGGTTGAGTACGAGGGCCAGGACCAGCCCGAGCAGCATGGACAGGGGAACATAGAGCACCGTGTACTCCAGGGTGTTCCACACCGCCTGGCTGAAGTGCGGATCCTTGGTGAGCGCCCGGTAGTTGTCCAGGCCGACCCAGCGGCTCGGCGTCACCAGGTCGTCGGCCTGGAACGACAGCAGCACGGACCAGATGACGGGGACGACGCTCAGGCCCAGGATGATGAGGACGGCCGGGGAGATGAAGGCCCAGGCGGTGGCCGATTCACTGCGGCGCCGTCGGCGCAGGCCGCGCAGCTGCTGTTCGTGGCCGGGGTCGGAGAGAGTGAGCGGGGCGGGCAGACCGGGCATGGCGTGAGCCTCCTCAACGCGGTATGAGCAGGGCGGCGTTGGCGTCGTCCGCGCAGCGGCGCAGGGCCTTCGCGGGGGTGCTCCTGCCGAGCAGTACGGACACGATGGCCTCTCCCAGCGCCGTGGAGATCTGCGGGTACGCGGGATGGGCGGGCCGTACCCGGGATGACTCCAGCGCCTTGGTGAACACCGAGAGCCCCTCGGTCTTCGCGGCCTTGGCCCGCCACTCCGGCAGGTTCTGGGTGCGCCGGCTCAGCGGCAGGCTGCCCGCCCGGACGTCCCAGCGCACGTCCTGGGCCGGCTCCATCAGCCAGCTCACCAGGGTGCGGGCCGCCTCGACACGGGCGGAGCCGTTGTTGAAGACCGTCCAGGTGTCGGGGCCCGAGATGGTGACGGGGCGGCCGCTGTAGCTGGGCAGCGGCACCACCTGGTAGTCGACGCCCGCCTGGATGATGTCCGGCAGCTGCCACGGCCCGGTGACGACCATCCCCATCCGGCCCGACGCGAAGACCTGGTACATCTGCTCGGTGCCCGGTTTCGGGTCGATATAGACGCTCCGGTCGCGGGCGAGCCCCGCCACCGTCTCCAGCGCCCGCACCCCGGCTTCGGCGAACCCGATACTGCGCCCGTCCGCCGCGATCACCTCGCCGCCGAGGTCCCACACCAGCGGCCAGAGCCGCCAGACCGTGTCCTCGTCGCCGACCCCCGGCCAGCCGGTGCCGAAGACACCCCGCTGCTTGTCGGTGAGGCGCTTGGCGGTCTCCTGGAACTCCCGCCAGGTCCAGCCCGGTTCCGGCAGCGGGATACCGGCGCGGCGGAACAGCTTCTTGTTGCACACCACAGCGAGCGAGTCCAGTAGCGCGGGTGCGGCGCGCACCCGGCCGTTCACCGTGACGGCGTCGCGCGCCGGGGCCCAGAACTGGTTCCAGGGGACCGGCCCGGAGCGCACGGTGGCGGTCAGGTCCACCACCTGCGGGCTGCGTGCCACGCCCGCCAGGTCCGAACCGAAGATGTAGGCGACGTCCGGGTACGACCCTGAGGCCAGCGCGGCCGTCACCTTCTGGAGCATCGAGTCGGACAGGACACCCCCGCCGGAGTCGACGCGGATGTGCGGATGGGCCCGCTGGAAGTCGGCCACCAGCGACTCGATCGCCTTGCGGCCGGTGTCGGTCTGGCCGTGCCACAGCTCGACCGTGACCCGTCCGTGCGCTCCGATGCCGTCATCGGTGTGCGCGCCGCAGCCGGGCAGCGCCATCGCGGCCGAAGCGGCGCAGGCCAGACCGGTGCCACGCCGCAGCACCGTCCGGCGCGAGGGACTGACGGGGCGGTGATGGCCGACAGCCATCCGGACCTCCAGGGGAATCAGGGCACGTTGCGGTACGCGGGGAGGCCCGCGGGGACGTGCTGGACAGGTGCGGCGGGGCCGGTCGTGCCGGAGGAGTACCGGGAGAGGACGGGCGCGGCGCGGAAGGGCGGGGGGAGACCCCGGTGCGCCGGGTTCACGGGGAGGCGCACCGGGGAGACATGGGCGTCAGCAGGTCTTGCGTACGTATCCCTTGCTGCCGCTGGGCGAGACGTCCAGGTCGCGCTCGACGATGCTCAGCCGGTCACCCCAGCTCTTGCAGGCCTTCGAGAGGCCCTTGTCCGTGTACTCGATCACGATCACATTGCTGCCGAACGCGTCGGTGTACTTGCCGCATTCGTCATAGGTGCCGCACTCCTCGGCGATGGCGAAGTCCAGTCCGGTCTGCGTGCGGGCACCGGACAGCTGCGAGGTGTTCTTCTGGGCGATGGCCAGCCCGCGGTCGTGCGCGTGCTGGGAGAGCAGAGTGATGTACGCCTTGGCGTTGGCGGCGCTCAGCAGTTTCGACGAGCGGGTGTAGCTGTCGTAGTTGTCGGGCTCGACGGCCTGGAAGCCCTTGTCGGCGCAGCCGTCGATCCAGCTGTTGACCTTCGCGGCCACCCGCTTCCGCTTGTCGGCGGTACGCAGGTCGAGCAGCGCCTCACCCCAGTTCGAGTCGTAGACGACATCGCCGTTGGCCTTGCGCAGCAGCAGATCGGAGTCCCAGTCCTTCTCGGCGCCGGGCTGGGCCTGGAAGGCGTTGACGTAACAGATGTTGTACAGGCCGGCCGCCGGAGCGTCCCCGTGGTCACGGCTGACCACCTTCACGCCGGACGGCGGCGTGTACGCACCGCCGATCTGGTAGTCGAACCCGGCGTGGGCCGGGGGCAGAGCGGGGGACGAGGCCGCCGACGCGCTGGACGGCGCGAGCAGCGGGACCGCGGCCGCGGCGGTGACCGCGGCGACGGCGGCCGCGCGGCGCGCCCCGGAGAGGGAGAGCCGACGGGGCCGTGCGGGAGTGATGGTCATCATCGAGCTCCAGATGATGGAGGGTACGTCCCCGCCTCGGACGCTGACAGCGATCCTGGCGACTTTGTCCGGGCTTGCGGCTTGTGGGCCGTCCACCGGCTAGGCGTACCTCTGGCGCCGAATGCTCGGACTCGGCGTTGACCGCAGTAAATCGAGCAGGAATCACCATGTCAATAGCGCGAACCTGAGCAGTTGTTGCGCACGTTCGCGCATATCGAGCACGTTCAAGGCAGGTCACGGGGCGCCTTCCGGGCCCCGGGAAGACCCGGCTGCCCTGTCCGCGCAGAGCTATGCTCAGCTCATGCTGAGAACTGAGCGCCATGCGCGGATACTTGAGCATGTGTCCGCGAAGGGCAGCGTCGACGTGGGGGAGCTGACCTGCCTGCTCGGAGTCTCGGGGGCGACCGTCAGACGCGACCTCCAGCATCTGAGCGCCCGCAACCTGCTGCGCCGCACCCATGGCGGGGCCGCCGTCGGGAGCATCGGTCTGGAAATGCCGGTGCAGTACCGTGCGGAGCGCAGCAGGCCGGAGAAGCGCGCCATCGCGACGGCGGCCGCCGCGCTGGTGCCGCAGGGGGCGGTCGTCGGGATGACCGGGGGCACCACCGCCACCGAGATCGCCCGTCTCCTCGCCGAACGGGGCCCGGCCACCATCGTCACCAACGCCGTGAACATCGCCGCCGAACTCGTCCTGCACAAACACGTCACGCTGGTCGTCATCGGCGGCAACGCGCGGACCGAGAGCTATGAACTCGTGGGCCCCATCGCCGAGAAGACCCTCGCCGACTATCACATGGACATGACGTTCCTGGGGGTGGACGGCATCAGCGCGGAGCAGGGCTGCACGACGTACGACCAGCTCGAAGCGGCGACGGACCGGGCGTTCGCCGTGAACAGCAGCCGGACCGTCGTCGTCGCCGACCACTCGAAGATCGGGCGGACCACCTTCGCGAAGATCTGCCCGCTGTCCGCGGTGCACCATCTGGTCACCGACCGGGAGGCGCCGGAGCGCGCATGCGCACGGATCTCCGAGACGGGGGTGGGTGTCACCATCGCCTGACACGTCCTCCTGCTCCGCGGCTGCCGCGCCCTTGGCGGTCAGACGGTGCCGCCCTCCGCGGGAGGGGGCACGGAGGCCCGGTCGGCCCGGCCTGCCAGCTCCCCCTGGACGAAGGGATCGGCCCCGGGGTCGTAGCGCCCGTCGTGATCGGCGAGCGCTTCCGTGATGCGCTCCCACTCCTCGATCTCCGCCTGGACGCGGGCACGCCCCCGCTCCCCGCCGGCGCCCCGCGCGCTCTCGTCGGCCGTCCGCCGGGCTGCTTCCAGAGCCGCCTTCGCCTGGTGGTGAGTCAGACCCCTGGCACGCTGCCGCACCTCGTGCCAGCCCGCCCGCTGCTCGTCCGTGGGCGACTGGACCTCCTCGTCGCTGCCGAGCCCTGCCCCGCGGTCCTGATCGGAACTCATCCGGTTGCCCCTGCCCCTCTTGCCTGCTGTCCGGTCGTACCGGCGACCGCGGCCGGTGGCCCCGCCGGACGGCGTACCCCAGTATGCGGTGCGGCCGAAGGCCGGTGACAGTCCGACGCATGTCCGGGCAGGCGCCGGTCATGCCCGGCGGTGTCCGGTACACGGTACGGAGCGGCGCGGCCGGTACGAAGGGACTCCGCCGGTCCGGAGCTGCCCGGCCGGACCGGGCCTACGGGCGGCCCTGGCGCATCCTGTCCCCGACGACGCCTCCGTCGGACTCCCACCACGGACGGACCCGCTCGGGCCCCTCCGCACTCTCCTGCGCGCCGCCCGCGGACGCGGGGACCACCGCGGCGCCGCCGCCGGACGGAACCGGCGGCGTACGGGGCGCCGCCGGGATCAGCTCGGCGTCAAGGCGGCGGTCGAGCGCCGCCGTCCTGGCCCGCTCCGAACGGACCCACTGAGCGAAGATCACCAGCAGGAAGGGCACCCCGACCAGTTCGGCGAGCGTGACCATCGCACCGCCGCCGATCTGCTGGTCGTGCTGGACGCCGGGCGCCCAGGACGGGGAGTGCCGGGTGTACCAGGAGCCCGCGATCAGGGTGCCGCTGGTCATCACCACAATGCCCGGGACGGCGTCGATGAGCCCGTCGAAGAAGACCATCGCGGCCCGCACCGGGTGGCTGCACCAGCTGGGCAGCAGCGCCTCCTCGGTGAGGACCGGCAGCACGAAGAGACAACCGACCAGGAGCAGTTGCAGGTACATCAGCTGATGCAGCGCGCCATGGCGCAGCGCGGTCTCGAAGTACGGCGTGAAGTACACACACAGCTCCGACACCAGGACCAGCAGCGAACTGACCAGCGGGAAGGCCAGCAGCCGGGCGAACCTGCCGGTCACCGCGCGGCGCAGGCGGGCCGCCGCGCGCCCCGGCAGCGCACGGCAGGCGAGCGACAGCGGGTCGCCCAGGGCCAGGCCGAGCGGCGCGATCAGATCGAGCAGGATGTTCTGCACGGCGGCCGGCCAGAACAGCACCTCGTCGTAGACGGCGAGCGCCGACATCGTGGCCACCACGACCGTGCCGAGACCCAGCAGGGCGAAGACCGCCGTGCGGCCCGCGGACCACCGCTCGCCGCGCCGCCGCAGCCGCACCACACCCCAGCCGTAGAGCCCGCCCAGAACCAGGACCAGCAGCAGAGCGGGACCGTCGAACTGCCACATGGCCGGGAACCGGGAAAAGGTCAGATCCGGCAGGTTCATTCCAGACATCCTTACCTCTCGCACCCGCCCGCGAGGACCGCCGTGGGGGCCGTACCACGGTAGTCCCGTGTCGTCGGACGCCTCCGTCCGGGGCGGCCGCGCGGCGCGCCACCGCCGGTCCTCCGTACGCGGCGTCCCGCCGATGATTCCCGCTCCCCGCGTGCAGGGCCGCCACGACACCCCGGTGCGCCTGTCGGGGCATCGGCACCGGCCGCCGTCACACTGGCCGCTGTCGTGTGCGGACGGGCGCGGTGCCACCGGGGGCACGCGGGCGCCACCCGTGTGGGAAGGAACCTGCAATGCCTGATGTGTCCGCACCCGTGGTCAAGCTGGTCCGAAGGACCGTGGAGCCCGTCGCGGTGCAGACGCTCCGGTCCACGGCCGCCGCTGTCATCGCCTTCGTGGTCGCACTGGTGGCGCTGCCGCAGCGTGCGCCTCTCACCGCGCCCCTGACAGCTCTGCTCGTGGTCCAGGTCACGCTCTACGCGACGCTCAGGACGGGGATCCGACGGGTGAACGCCGTCATCGTCGGAGTGCTCCTCGCCAGCGGCTTCAGCACGCTCGTCGGACTGACCTGGTGGAGCCTCGGTCTGACGATCTTCACCGCGCTGATCGTGGGGCGGCTGGTGCGCGTGTACGAGTTCGTACCCGAGGTCGCCATCAGCTCCATGCTGGTGCTCGGTGTCTCCCAGGTGGCGGCCACCGCCTGGGACCGGATCCTGGAGACGCTGATCGGTGCGGGGGTGGGGCTGCTCTTCAACCTGCTGCTCGCACCGCCGGTCTGGGTCCAGACGGCGGGAAGCTCCATCGAGGAGATGGCGGAGTCGATGGGCGTGATGCTCCGCTCCATCGGCACGCAGGCGAGCGGCCACACCCCCGTCGAGCAGGCCGCCGCACGGCTGCACGAGGCACGCAGACTCGACCACGACATCGTCGAGGTGGATGCCTCGCTCCGCCAGGCCGAGGAGAGCCTGCTGCTCAACCCCCGGGTGCGCCAGGGGCTGCTGTCACGTGTCGTGCTGCGCACCGGCCTGGACACCCTGGAGATCTGCGCCGTGGTGCTGCGGGTGCTCACGCGGACGATGACGGACCTGGCGAAGGAGCGCACCGATGAGCCGCTCTTCCCCGAGGATGTGGCCGCCGCGCTGCAGGAGCTGATGGGCGATCTCGCCGACGCCATCGAGAGCTTCTCCGTACTGATCACCACGCCGGTCGCCAAGAGCGCCGAGGACGCCGAGTCCCGGCTGACGCTGGCGCTGGAGGAGGCCGCGGTCACCCGGGACCGGGTCGCCCACCTCCTTCTGGAGAACGTGCAGCAGCACCCGCGCCAGTGGCAGCTCCACGGCGCGCTGCTCGCCGAGGTGGACCGCATCCTGGACGAACTCGACGTGGAGAAGCGTGCCGAGCGGCTCACCCAGGAACTGGACCGCCGCTCCTTGGAACTGGGCGAACGGCACCCGCAACTGGCCTCCGCGGTCCGCCGGCTGCGGGGGACCGCCATGGCCCGCAAGATGCGCGCGGAGATCTGAGCGGAGCCGGGCGGACCCGAGCGGACCGGCCGACTCGCCCCAGCGGCTGCGGCAGACCCCGGCCGGTGCGAGGATGAACCGGCACCGTGCCGCGGCGGCGGCCCGATCCCCGTCCCGACCGTGGAGGTACGTTGCCGGTGACGGCCGAGCCCTGGGACCCGTCGGCGGCGGGCGTACTGCGGCTGCCGTCGGGACGTCTGGTCCGGGGCCGCGGACTGAGCAGGCCGCTCCCTGCGGGACCCGAGCCCACGTTCGCCCTGTATCTGCTGGGCCGTGAACCTTCCCCCGTGGACTGGGAGTCGCGCTGGATCCGCTGGCCCGACTTCCGGCTCCCGGCCGACCGCGCCGCCGCGGCGGGCGCCCTGCGCGAGGTCTGGGAGCGGGCGGGGGCGGAGCGCGTCGAAGTCGCCTGCGCGGGCGGGCGGGGCCGTACCGGTACGGCTCTTGCCTGTCTTGCCGTACTGGACGGGGTACCGGCTGCCGACGCCGTCGGATACGTCCGTGAGCACTACGACCGGCACGCGGTCGAGACCCCCTGGCAGCGCCGGTTCGTCCGCCGTTTCGCGTAGATCCACCGATCAGGTGCGTCGGTGACGCGCCCCGACCACGCCCGTGACCGACCCGTCAGGTACGGGCCCCCGCCCGTACTCAGCCCGTGCCGAGCCACCCGCGTGAGCGCAGTTCCGCGACGAACCGCCCGTACGACGCGTCGAGCGCCGCACGCTCGCGCTCCACCGGATCGACCGTACGCCCCGCACCGGCCATCGCCGCCGCAGCCGCCGGGAGATCCGGGTGGAGGGTGCCCGACGCGGCCAGCAGGGCCGCGCCGAAGGCCGTCTCGGCCCGTTCCGCCACGCTCAGCGGTTTGTTGAGGACCGTCGCCCGGATACGGTTCCACACGGCGCTGCGGCTGCCGCCGCCCGCCGCGTACAGCGGGCCCCGTACCTCGATCCCCAGCGCCCGCACCCGCTCCACCGCCAGCCGCTCCAGGAAGGCCACCCCCTCCAGCGCCGCCCGGTGCTCCTCTGCCTCGTCCCGCGGTGTACCGACGAGGAAGCCGTGCGCCGGGCCGGAGACGAACGGGAACCGCTCGCCCTCACGGCGCAGCGGATAGGCCAGACACGCGGCCGGGCCCCGCTCCCGCGCCGCCGCGTCCAGCGCGGGCAGGCGGGCCGCGTCCACCGCGGCGACGGCCTCGCCGCCCGTGTTCGACGCTCCGCCCGGCAGCCACCAGCCGTCCGGGTGGCGATGGCTGTACAGGGCGCCCGCGGGGTCGGTGACCAGCTCGCGGGTCACCCCCTTGAGTACGTACGTCGTCCCCAGCACGCCGACGAACCGGCCGGGTTCGACCGCGCCGGTGGCGATCTGGCCCGCGCAGCCGTCCGTCATCCCGAGCCGGACCTCGCACCCCGCAGGGAGCCCGGTCTCGGCGGCGGCGCTCGCCGAGACCACCCCGCTCCGCGTGCCGGGGGCCCGCACGGCGGGCAGCAGCCGCGACGGCACATCGAACGCGTCGAAGACCTCGCTGGCCCACTCGCCCGCACGCGGGTCGTAGCCGGACTTCAGCGCATGGCTCCAGTCGGTTGCCACGGGATGCCCGGTCAGCTTCAGACCGAGCAGATCCGGGGTGTGCAGCACCAGCTGGCCGGGGAGCGCGCGGGCCGCGTAGCCCACCAGCTTCCCCAGCGCGGCCGTGGGGCCGACGGTCAGTCCCAGCGCCCGCCAGCGCGGTGCGCCCAGCTCCTGCGCCCGCGCGTTGACGCCGGCCGCGCTCCGGTCGTCGTACATCAGGGCGGGTCCGGCCGGTTCGCCGTCCGGCCCGGCCAGCACCAGGGTCCCGGAGGTGGCGGACACGGCCACGGCGACCACCTCGCGGCCGCCCCCCGGCAGTGCGGCGGTGGCCCGGCGCAGTGCGGCAGCCGTGGCCGGCCACCAGGACCGGGCGTCCTGCTCGCTGCGGCCGCCTCCGCCGCGCACCGGAGGGGTGACCGGGACCGTCGCCCCGGCGAGGACCCGGCCGCCCGGATCCGCGCACACCACGCGGACCGCTGCGGTGGCCACGTCGACGCCCGCGACGACGGGGACGGGCGCGGGCCGGGCACCGGTGGCGGAACTCATCTGCGGAAGGGGTCCTCTCGTACGCGGAGGGCGGGTGCGGATCCCGGCCGTGGACGGGAGCGGAGCATCTGCCGGTGCGGGGCGGTCAGGTGGCGGGCGCGGTGAGCGGCTCGTCGTCGGAGGCCTCATGCAGCGACTTGCCCTGCTGGATGGCCTCCTCCGACGCCTTCGGCAGCTTCAGGAAGAGGGTCAGAAGAGCCGCGACGACGTACAGACCGGCGAAGATCAGCACCACCCCGTCCCGGCCCAGCGGTCCCAGGAAGAGCGAGACGATCGCGGGACCCACGAAGGCGGCCCCGCCCGCACCCAGGTTGAGCAGGGCCATCGCGCCGCCCTTGTTCCCGGGCGCCAGCGACGGCATCAGCGCGGAGATGGGCACGAACCCGGCGAGCGTGGCTCCGTAGACCATGCCGACACCGACCGCGACCCAGTAGTTCCCGGTCAGCAGCTTCGGTACGAAATACAGCGCGAGGACGCTCAGCGCACAGCCCACCGCACCGAACCAGCCGATGGTGGTGCGCCAGCCGATCCGGTCGCTGACCAGCCCGAAGAGGAGATTGAAGAAGATGTTGGTGGCGAACATGATCGACAGCAGCCGCAGCCAGTCGCCGTCCGTGAAGCCCATCTCGTCGGTGAAGAACGCCGGCAGGATCACCCAGAGGCCGAACTGCGGTGCGGTGTTGATGATGCGCACCACACAGCCGATGGTGACCTTCGGATGCGTCCAGGCGATGGAGAGGCTTCGGGCCAGCGACTGGACCGGGCGCACATCGGGCGGGGCCAGCCGTGAGAAGCCGGTGCGTTCACGTACCCCGACGAGGCAGAAAGCCCCGCCCACGGCGATCACCCCGAGCGCGATCCACAGCGTGCCGAACTTCCCGAACAGCGGGTCGGTGACGGACGCGGTGAGCGAACCTAGCGTGGGCAGCCCGCCCGTGAAGGCGAAGTAGAACCAGCCGACGGCCGCACCCAGCCTGGCCACCGGCGCCGTCGCGGTCACCCACACCAGGAAGGAGAAGGCGAAGAGCGGGTAGCCGAAGCCGCGCAGTCCGTAGAAGACCAGCATCAGAGGGTAGTTGCCCTGCGCGGCGCCGAGCGAGAGGAAGAGCACGTCGAAGACGATCCAGACGGTCAGCCCGATCTGCATCACCCGCCGGGGCCCCCACAGCTCGGACAGCGCGCCCGACAGCCAGGAGGCGAGCATGACGGCCACGCCGTACGCCGTGATCACATAGCTCGCCCGGACCTCACTGCCGGCGCCGTTGCTCTTGATGAACGGAGCGATGAACCCGGACTCGACCCCGTCCCCGATCATGAAGATCAGGACCCCGATGAAGCCGAACAGGAGCGGCCGGGGGATGCCCGCGCGGTCCCAGACCGTACCCGTACGAGCGGCGGTGCTTGCGGCGGTGCTGCGCATGGCTCGTGCCTCCACGGTGAGGTGTCATCGGCCCACGGGCGTACAACCCCGACGAGAACGCATCATGACCTCTGTGAAATTAACACGCAATACTTTAAGAGGCCCTGTTACCGGCCCGTGGCCGCCACCCTGACATCCGTCCGCTCCCGCAGCGCGGCCAGCAGCTCGGCGTCCACACCGCCATCCACCACCAGATGGTCGAAGTCCGCAACCGGACCGAGCCGGTGGAGTGCCGTCCTGGCCAGCTTCGTACGGTCCATCAGCAGGACCTTACGGGTGCCCGACGCCAGCATCGCCCGCTTGACCAGCACTACATCCTGCTCCTGGTGGTAGGTCATCCGGGCGTCCATCGCCGACGTCGAGACCAGCACCATGTCCACCGAGAGCGCTTCGACGGCCTCCAGGCACGCGACACCGAGAAAGGAGTCGTGCGGGTACGAATACTCCCCGCCCAGGGAGATCAGGCGTATCCCCTCCCGGCCCGCGAACAGGTCGACGACCCGCCGGGCATTGGTCACCACCGTCAGCGGAGCCAGCTCCACCAGCAGCGCGGCCAGCGCGAGCGCGGTCGTGGAGTCGTCGAGGAGCACCGACATCCCCGGTTCGACCAGCTCGGCCGCGGTCTTCGCGATGGCCGCCTTCTCGGTGGTGTTGACACCGAGCCGGTAGTCGAGATTGGACTCGAAGACGGTCGACGGCAGCGCGGACACCCCGCCCCTGAAGCGGCGCAGCACCCCCTGTCTGGCCAGTTCGTCCAGGTCACGGTGGACTGTCATCAGGCTGACGCCGGTGAGCTCCGCGAGTTCGGCGCCGCTCGCGGTGCCGTTCGCCAGGACGTGCTCCGTGATGGTCTGTCTGCGGGCCTGGGCGCCGGTCGTCGTCATACGGCCAAGTTTCCCGCACCGCCCGGAGCCGACTGCCGGGTGGGCACGTTCAGCGACCGCAGAGCGGTACGGGCGCCGCTCACCTCGATCTCCGTCACGGCCGCGTTGTCGAGCCGGGGGAACACCAGACGGTAGCGGCCCACCGGAATGCCCAGCATCGAGCAGAGGGCCATGCGCAGCAGCGTGTTGTGCGCCACCACCAGAACCGTCTCCCCCGGGTGGCGCCGGGCCAGAGCGCGCAGCGCGTCCGAAGCGCGGGCCGCGGCGGCCGACGGGGCCTCGGAGCCGGGGAAGGCCCCGGCCTCCGCGTCCTCGTGGAAGCGCCGCACCGCCTCGGCGTCCTCGGCGGCCATCTCCGCGATGGTGCGGCCCTCGCCCCAGCCGAAGTCCACCTCGCGCAGCGCCTCGACGGCCTCCGGCTCGGTGCCGAGCGCCAGGGCGGCCGGACGGGCGGTGAGCAGCGCCCGGCTGACCGGCGAACTGGCCACCGCACCGACGCCCCGCCACCGCGCCCACTCCGCGAGCTCCTGCGCCTGCTCCAGGCCCCTCGCGGTCAGTGGTACGTCGGAGACGCCGGCGTACCGGTTCTCCGCATGCCATTGCGTCTCGCCGTGCCGTACCAGCAGCAGACGGGCCTCCATCGGATCGCGCTCCCTCGCAAGCGGGCCGCGGCCGGCCCGGGGCACGGTTGCCCGGGACCGTGTCGGCCCATTGATTCTTCAAAACGATGATGTTAAATCTATCAACGCCCATGACAGTGATGCAGCGTCCGGGCCGGTGCGGTACCGCTGAGGCACCGCGCCCCCGTGACCCGAAGAAGGGCCCAGCCCATGCGCATCCTCGCCGCCGGTGACCATTTCGTCCTCCCCAGCCTGCTCCGTACCGCCCTGCGCGAGGAGTTGGGCAGCGGGGAGCCGGGCAGCGGGGAGGGGCCCGGCGGCGCGGTGGAGATCGGGGAACTCACCCTGCCCTGGCCGCACCAGCCCTTCGGTCCGGTCGGCGACGTCCAGGAGGCCAGCGGCACCGAGGAGCAACTGATCGCGGCGCTCGAAGGCGCCGCCCTCTGTGTCACCCAGATGGCCCCGTTCACCGAGCGGGTCTTCGCCGCCCGCCCGGAACTCCGGATGGTGGCCGTCTCCCGCGGCGGCCCCGTCAACGTCGACCTCGCCGCCGCCACCCGGCACGGCGTCGCCGTCTCCTTCGCACCGGGACGCAACGCCCCGGCGGCGGCGGAGTTCGCAGTCGGCCTGATGCTGACCGCGATGCGCCGGATCACCACGGCCGACGCGGAGCTGAAGCGCGGCACCTGGCGCGGCGACTTCTACGCCTACGACGAGGCGGGCACCGAGCTCGACGGCGCGACCGCCGGGCTCGTCGGGTACGGCGCCATCGGCCGGATCGTCGCCCGGGTCCTGCGCGCCTTCGGCGCCCATGTCCTGGTCGCCGACCCGTACACCGATCCCGTCGCCGCCCGCGCCGACGGCGTCGAACCGGTCTCACTCGACGAACTCCTCTCCCGCAGCAGCGTGGTGAGCCTGCACGCCCGGCTCACCCCCGAGACCCGCCACCTCATCGACGCCGGGAAGCTCGCGCTGCTCCCCGACGGTGCGGTGCTGGTCAACTCCGCACGCGGCGGTCTCCTCGACTACGCCCCGCTGCCGGAGCTGCTGCGCAGCGGCCGCATCGGAGCCCTCGCCCTGGACGTGTACGACATCGAACCGCCGCCCGCCGACTGGCCGTTGCACCAGGCCCCGAACGTCGTCACCGCCCCGCACCTGGCCGGCGCGACCCGCCAGACGGCGCACCGCGCCGCGGCGATCACAGCAGCGGAGGCGGGCCGCTTCCTCCGAGGCGAGAAGCTCGCCCATCCCGCCAACCCCGAGGTCCAGGAGGCCGCCCGGCCATGAGCGTGATCATCGGCGTGGACATCGGCACCTCCGTCACCAAGGCCGTCGCCTTCGACGGCGAGGGGCGGCCGCTCGCCTCCGCGACCCGCCGCAGTCACCTGGAGCGGCTGCCCGGCAGCCGCGTCGAGCAGGACCTCGACGATGTCGTCCGTACGGTCGCCGAAGTCGTACGGGAGACCACCGCCGCACTGCCCGCGCCGCCCACCGCACTCGCCCTCACCGGACAGGGCGACGGCCTCTGGCTGCGCGACGCACAGGGCCGTGCGGTCCGCCCCGCCATCTCCTGGATGGACGGGCGGGCGTCCGACCGCGTCGCACAGTGGCTGGCGGACGGCACCGTACAGCAGGTGTACGCGCGTACCGGCTCCGGCATGTTCCCCGGCTGCCACGCCCCGCTCCTCGCCCACCTGCAGGAACACGAGCCGCAGAGCCTCGGCCGCGCGGCCGTCGCCGGGTACTGCGTGGACGCCGTCGCCCAGCGGCTCACCGGCCGGATCAGCGTGGACGCCTCCGACGCGACACTGCCGTTCCTCGACCCGGTGAACCGCACCTACGCACCTGAGGCGCTCGCCGCCTGCGGTATCGAGAGCCAGGCCCGTCTGCTGGCCGCCCCCGCCGCCCCCGGCACCGTCCTGGGTCTGGACGCCCAGGGGGCCGCGCTCCTGGACCTCCCGGCGGGGCTGCCGCTCACCTCTGGACCGTACGATCTGCCGGCCTGCGCCATCGGCAGCGGGGTACGGGAGGTGGGGGACGGCCTGCTGATCGTCGGCACCACCCTCGCCTGCCAGGTCCTCACCGACCGGGCCGGGGCGGGCGGTTGCGCCGAACCGGCCGGGATGTCGCTCTGCACCCCCGACCCCGGGCGCTGGCTGCGCTCCATGCCCGCCATGGTCGGCACCGCCGCACTCGAATGGATCCTCGAACTGACCGGGACGGCCACCACCGACCTCGGGCCCCTGCTCGCCGACAGCCCACCGGGCGCCCGTGGCGTCACTGCGCTGCCCTTCCTCTCCGACGCGGGGGAGCGGGCGCCCTTCGTCGACCCGCAGGCCCGCGGCCGGCTGGACGGACTCACCCTCGCGCACAACCGCGCCGACGCGGTACGCGCCATGTGCGAGGCCATCGGTTACGCGGCGCGCCACTGCCTGGAGGCCGCCGGCCTCTCCGGCACGCTCGCCGCCTGCGGTGGCGGCACCCGGTCCGGCCCGTGGACCCAGCTCTTCGCCGACATCCTGGGGCGGGAGATCCGCGTCCCGGCGGAGAACGAGGTGGGGGCGCTCGGCGCGGTAAGGGTGGCCCGGCGCTTCCTCGGCGAACCGGCCGCCACCGAAGCGCAGTTGTTCCACACCGTCGAGCCGAGGGAGGGGTTCCGCGAGATGTACGAGGACGGCTACGCCGCCTACCGCACCGCACTCGCCTCGGCGCGCGCCCAGTGGGACGCCACCGCCGTACGCGAGACGACCGGGGCGCGCGTCGGCTAGCAGGGCTTGGTGCTCCTCCAGGCAGCTGCCCCAACTGCGCTTACATACCGCCCTTTTCCGGCCCCACGGTCGGCCTTCCGGCCCGACACGCCGCGGGTCCTGTCGCTGTCAGAAGGTCCTGTTCCGGGCCTACTCAGCCGACCTACCAGACAGTAGCCTCAACGCAGTTGCTCCTCCCGTGCACCGCCCTCACTGCTGGAGGCTCCATGCGCGTTTCCCTGTTCAGACCCGCCAGGCTCGCACTGGCGGCGGCGCTCGCCGCCACCGTCGCCCTGCTCGGCCTCTCCACCCCGGCATCGGCCGCGGGAGCCACCGCACCGCGCTACTACCTGGCGCTCGGTGACTCACTGGCCGCGGGATACCAGACCCTGCCGGGAGGCGGGCATGTCACCGGGCGCGGCTACGCCCAGGACATCGCCCGCACGCTCTCGGCGCGCGCCGCCCACGCGGGACGGCCCTTCGACTTCGTCGGGCTCGGGTGCCCGGGCGAGACCACCGGTTCCATGATCGACGGACCCTGCCCGTACCCTCATCCGTACACCGGCTCGCAGTTGGCCGAAGCCGAGCACTTCCTCCGGCTCCACCACGACGACCAGGTGGTGGTCACCCTGGACATCGGCGCCAACGACGTCGACGGCTGTCTGACGGACGGTAACGTCGATGTCGGGTGCGCCGTCTCGGGCGTCGGAAAGGTGGGCTCCGGCCTGGACACCATCCTGGACCGGCTCAAGAAGGCGGCCGGACCCCAGACCCGGATCGTCGGCATGAACCTCTACGATCCGTTCCTGGCAGCCTGGTTGACGGGCACTCAGGGCAGGACCGCAGCGACTCTCTCCGTACCGCTCGCCGACACGCTCAACACCACGATCGGGCTCGTCGACGCGGCCCACGGAGTCCCGACCGCCGATGTGGCATCGGCGTTCCGCACCAACTCCTTCCTCCCACTGGCACCACTGGACGGCAAACAGGTGCCGCTGAACGTGGCACGCATCCTGCAGTGGACGAACATGGCGCGCGGCGACATCCATGCCAACGACACCGGCTACCAGGTCATCGCTGACACCTTCCTGACGAAGATCTGAGCCACGGCGGCGGGCCCTGGCCCCGCGCGCGAGCTGTTCGCGCCCGTAGACAGTGGTGGTCCGGGCATCGGAGCACGGGCCGCCGCTGGAAGAGCGGCGGGGTGCAGGAGGCCAAGAGCTGTGCCGGGCTGCGTACTGGCGATCAGGTTCGGGCGAACAGGCGCTCCAGAACGACCGCTACGCCGTCGTCCTCGTTCGAGAGTGTCACCTCGTCCGCTGCGGCGATCAGTTCGGGGTGGGCGTTGGCCATGGCCACCCCGTATCCGCAACGGCGGAACATCGACAGGTCATTGGGCATGTCGCCGAACGCCACCATCCGCGCCGGGTCGTGTCCCCACACCTCGGCGGCCAGGGCGATTCCGGTGCCCTTGTCCACACCGTACGGTGCGAGCTCGACCGTGCCCGGGCCGGCCATCGTGACGGCGGCCAGGTCGCCCACGACGGTACGGGCGACGGCCGCCAACTCGTCGTCCGAGAGTGCCGGGTGACGTATGAGGACCTTGATGGCGGGCCTCGCCCATAGCTCCGGCCGTCGCCCGACCCGCAGGACCGGCAGAGCGGGGTGCGGCATCACGTATCCCGGCTCGGCGAGCGTACGGCCGTCGGCGCCGTCCTGGTCCACGGCGGCGAACACCGGCCCCGTCTCCGCCTCGATCTTGGCGAGCGCGGTGTCGGCCGACTCCCGGTCGAGGGTCACGGACCGCAGCATCAGCGCCGCCCCGGCGTCGTACAGCTGCGTCCCCTGCCCGCACACGACCGGCCCGCGGTACCCCAGGGCGGCGATCAGTCCCAGCGTGCCGGGGAGGGACCGGCCGGTGACGATCAGATGCCGGGCCCCGGCCGACGCGGCCAGGGCCAGTGCGGCGCGGGAACGGGGACTCACGGTGTCACCGCGACGCAGCAGGGTGCCGTCCAGATCGGTGGCGATGATGTCGAATGCGGGTGTGGTGGGCATGGCGTCAGCCTAAGAGGCTTCCTGTCATTGCTGGTCATGGAGGTGGCCGGGCGCGGGGGCCACGTAGCAGACCTGTCCGGCACAACCGGGGAGGCGACGTGTGGAGCTTCCATCTCCTCATACGTCAGCGGAGTTTGACGCTTCAAAGGCATTAGCCGCAGCAGGCCGGGCACACGCGGAGGCACGCCAGCAGCCGCTCGGCCGTCCGGCCACACAGGCGGCCCGGCATCAGAACGGGAGAGACCGTGACCCTGTACGAGAAGCCACTCACGCCGGCCGGCGCCGAAGAACCCGCCAGGGGAGAAGCCGGTCGCATGTTCCAGATGATCACCGGTTACTGGGTGACACAAGTGGTGTGCACGGCAGCGGAGTTGAACGTCGCCGATCACCTTGACTCCGGGCCTGTCAAGGCCGCGGAGCTGGCAAAGGCGGAGTCTCTCGATCCCGTGGCGGCCTTCCGTTTCTTACGGGCCTGCCAGGCCGTGTCTCTGGTGACGTGTGAGGACGGCGAGAACTTCGCGGCCACCCCGCTGCTGCGTACGCTCCGGACCGGTCGGGGGTCCCTTCGCGATCTCGCCCTGTGGGGTGGCATGACCTCCCACTGGCAGCCCTGGGGACGCCTGACCGAGGCGATACGCTCCGGTGAACCTCAGGCACCAGCGGTGATGGGACAGGACCTGTTCGGCTACTTCGCTGAACACCCGGAGGAGGGCGACCTGTTCACCGCCGCGATGACCGCGATGACAGACGGCGTTGCGGAGCACCTCGCCGATGTCATCGACGTCTGCGGAACGGAGACCGTCGTGGACGTCGGAGGAGCCGCGGGCGCTTTCGTACAGACCCTGATGACCCGGCATCCGGAACTGCGAGGGGCGGTGCTCGACCTGCCGCACGTCGCCGACGCCGCCGCGGCATCGGCGGCCCGCGCCGGTGTCGCCGACCGTTTCTGTTTCACGGGGGGCGACTTCTTCGACTCGGTTCCGGCCGGGGACGTCTACCTGCTGAAGTACGTCCTGCACGACTGGGACGACGAATCGGCCGTCCGTATCCTGCGGACCTGCTTGAGGTCCCTCAATCCCGGCGGTCGCATCCTGGTGGCAGAACTGGTGGTCGACACCGATGACGCCTCGGGTCTGCCGCCGTTGATGGACCTCAATATGCTGACGCTCTCCAACGGCGGACGGGAACGCAGCCGCTCCGAGTTCGAATCGCTTTTCCGCGCGGCGGGACTGCGTCTTGGCCGGGTGACGCCGTCCGCCTCCCTGATGTCCGTCGTGGAGGCCGTTCCGGCGTAGTCACATCCAGTCCCGGGGTGTGGGGCGCGCGGCCGTTCTCGCCGGGCCTTGTCGGGATGTCCACGGGACTGGTTCCGGCCCCGGACACGCGGTACGCCCGGATCACCACGCCGTACGCCCGGACCACGCGCTGCGGGAGTGCGCGGGCGCCGGGCGCGTGGCCGTGTTCAGCTTGCCGTCCAGTCGGCGTTCGCGCCGCACAGCACCACGCACGGCAGTTGTCCGGGCACCCGGCCGGCCAGCCAGGCGGCGAAGGACGCGGCAGCCGCGGGCTCGACCGCGATCCGGCACTCCTCCCACAGGCGGTCGCGGGCCTCCAGGATCTCCGCGTCGCTGACGAGCACCGACTCCACACCGTACGGAGCCACGATGCCGAACGGCACCTCACCGATCTGCGAAGCCCCCAGCGCGGACGAAGCGACCGAATCCACCGGGGAGTTCACCGGCTTCCCCGCCACGAGTGCATCGTGCAACGAGCGGCAGCCGTCCGGTTCGACCGCCACCACACGGCGTCCGCCCGCCGCGAGCGCCGTACCGGCGGTGAGCCCGCCGCCGCCCGCGGCGACGGCGAACGCGTCCGTCCCGGGAATATCGGCGACCACTTCAGCTGCCAGGGTTCCCTGCCCCGCGACGACCGCCGGGTCGTTGTACGGGTGGAGGAAGCGGAAGCCGGGCTCGGCCGCGGCCTTCTGCGCCGCCTCCGCTGCCTCGGCGAACGTGGCTCCGTGCCGCACCAGCAGGGCGCCGGCCTCCTCGATGCGCCGCGCCTTCGCCTCGGGTGCGGTCTCGGGGAGATAGACGGTCGCGGGGACACCGAGCAGCGCGGCAGCGGTGGCGACCGCGAGACCGTGATTGCCGCCGGAAGCGGCGACGACATGATCGTCCGAGGTCCGGTCCAGCATCGCGTTGACCGCTCCGCGCAGTTTGAACGAACCGCTGCGCTGCAGATACTCCAGCTTCAGGACGACACGGCGTCCGTCGATCTCCAGGTCCAGCAGGGGAGTACGGCGGACATGGGGGCGGATTCTGGCGGCGGCGGCCGCGACGTCGCCGGCCGAGAGCGTCTCGATCTGGTTCATGCTCCCCATCCTCGCCAGGCCGGGCCGCCGGAACCAAACAGGGTTGCCGTACCCGGGCTGCGGTGGCCGACGGGCGTGCTCATGCCGTGGCGGCGGGAGCACGGTCCGTCGCGAGTTTAACGGCCAGGGCGCCGAGTACGGTCCCCATGAGACAGCGCTGGACCCGCAGCCACACCGGGCGCCGTGCGAGAAAGACGGCGATGGTTCCCGCGGCCAGGGCGATGGCCAGGTTCACCGCGAGACTGACCGCGATCTGGATGCCGCCCAGTACGAACCCCTGGAGCAGGACATGCCCGGCGTGCAGATCGATGAACTGCGGGATGAGCGACAGGTACATGATGGCGATCTTCGGGTTCAGCAGATTCGTCACGAACCCCATGGTGAAGAGGCGCAGGGGGGAGTCGGGTGCCAGCTCCTGCGGGGCGAAGACCGACGTACCGCCGGGGCGCATGGCCTGCCAGGCGAGCCACCCCAGATAGGCGGCACCGGCGAGCTTCACCGTCAGATACAGCTCGGGGACGGCCAGGAACACGACGGAGAGGCCGAGGTTGGCCGCGCTGAGATAGACGAGAAAGCCGACTGCCACACCGGCCAGCGATATCACCCCGGCCCGGCGGCCCTGCGTGATGCTGCGGGAGACGAGATACATCATGTTGGGGCCGGGGGTGAGCACCATGCCGAGTGACACCGCTGCTACGCCGAGTACGGCGGATATACCGATCATGGGGCCATGGTCGGTGGAAACCGGGTTGAGCACCAGGCACTTCCGGGCGGTACGGCCCAGCGGTACCGGATGACATGAGACCGGGCCCCGCCCTCTGCCGGGACCCGGTCACCGGAACCGCCGTACGGATCAAGGCAGTTCGGGGCGGTGCGATCAGCCGCCCAGGATGTCCGCGAAGGCCAGCTGCCCCTGGGTCACACCGCTGCAGGTGGGCGAGGCGGCCGTGGTGACGGAACCACAGGACTGGTCACGGTTGACCGACCAGTACGACAGCCGTCCCACGCCGTTGCCTGCCGCCCAGCTCTTCACCGTGGAGGCATCGGCCGTCGAGAAGACAGACCCGTCGTCGTTCACGCCGATCATGGGCGTGATGCCGAGATTGGCGTAGGTGTACCCCGGGTCGACCGACTGCATCTGGCCGAGGGTGGCCTTCGCCGCGCTGATCGCGGCCTGCCCCATGTCCTGGGAGCCCTGGTAGTAGTCCATCGTCATGATGTTCACAACGTCGATCTTGACGCCCGCGTCCTTGGCGGCCTTGAGGATGTTGACGCCGTCGGCCGTGAGGCCGTTGGGCAGGACCGGCAGCGTGACGGAGAACGTCAGCCCCGGGTTCGCCGCCTTGAGGGTCTTCATGGCGCTCATGTTGCGTGCCGCCGCCGCGGTGTCGGCGATGGCCCCGCCCTCGATGTCGAAGTCGAGCGAGCTGGGCCCGTAGGAGTCGATGATCTTCTGGTACCCGGCATTGATCGCGCTCTGGTCCGTACAGCTCCAGGCGAGCGGCAGACCGGCGGCGCCGCCCGACGACACGATCACCGACGCACCCTCGGACTTGGCCTTGCTGATCAGCGGGTCGGTGTACGAGTCGTCGCCCACCGGCAGGGTGTCGCCCCAGATCTGGTTGCATCCGGAGCCGATGACGAATCCGGCCGTGAACGTCTTCACTCCGTGCTGGGTGATCGCGGTGTCCAGCAGCCCTTCCTGGGAGTTGGACATATCGGTGTACGGGGCGAAGCTCGCCGCCGCCTTGGGGCTGACCGGTGTCGCTGACGCGGGACCGGCGGTCAGAGCTGCTCCGGCTACGGCGATTCCGGCAGCCGCGAGAACGGCGCAGGTCCGCGAGGCGGAGATCGTTCGACGTGACGTGGTGGGGGGACGTCGACGCATGGTCCGGTCCTTTCGATGACAGTGGGGGACGTCATCAAGGTGCAGTGGGCCGGGGAAGCAAGGGGTCGGCCTGGGCGACAACTTGACGGCGTGCAGACATGAGATTGGACTAGACCAAGAGGGCTGTCAAGGTTGTGAACCGAAGTCACAGGGAGGGGTGGGGAGAGGTGCGGATGCGGGGCTTGACGTGGACGGTGTGGGTGAACTCCCTGTGTCGACGGGGCCTTTGACGGCCGATCGAGGGGGAGGGCGGCTGATTTCGCCGGGCGCGGGGCCGGGGGAGAGGGTGGAGGAATCCGGTGGCGGCTGCCGCGAGCCCGGCTGCCGAGCGCTGCTGGGTACTGTCGGGCGTGGTTGGGTGCGGTCGGGTGGTCGTACGGCTCGGTCGCCGGTCCGGGGCCTTGGTGGCGCCGAGGGCCTGGAGGCGCGGGCGCCGAGGGTTCTGGATCCGTGGTGCCAGTGCCACTGACCTGGGGCTGGGTGGGGGATGCGAGCCCCGGAGGGTTGGCAAATATCACACAGCGACATACCAACTTAATTCGGACATTTCATCCAAACTCTCCAAAGGGTGCTCCGCGGATACCCCTACGGTGGTTCTGATCCAGGGACGGGTATCCCAGGTCGGCTCGCACTGTCGCAGCCGGCCCCCGTCCGGCGACTCCCACCGCGGGCCACGCCCCGGGTTCCGGGCTGTCCACCGCAAGGCCCTCCTGCCGGGCGGAACACCACCGAAGCAGCGGTCGACCGGCCTTTTGGCCCGGTCGTGCGAGGTCGGACGCGACGGACCTCGGACCACCGCGGGAACAGGACGTACCTTCATGCACCGATCACGCATACCGACCTGCACGCGGCGCGGAATCGCCGCTTCGGTGGCAGCCGGAGTGCTGCTCACCCCCCTGGCCGGGGTAGGCGCGGCCTCGGCGAGCACCGCAGAGGCCCCGAAGGGTGCCACCGGCTCGGCCAGCGCCTCCGTAGGCGGCTCGAAGGTCGTCTGTACTTCGCAGAAGCCCGGTCTGGCCCCCGAGCTGTCGCACGACATCGCCGGCGCGCTCAAGGGCCGCAAGGACGCGTCGGCGCTGGCCGTCTACGACCGGAAGACCAGGACCAGCTGTGGATTCAAGGACAGCGCGCACTTCGACTCGGCGAGTGTGGTGAAGGTCACGGTGCTGGGGACGCTGCTGCGGGAGGCGGAGGAGTCGCACCGCAAGCTGACCGCGCGCGAGGTGAAACTGTCCACCGCGATGATCACGAAGTCCGACAACGACTCCACCTCCGCTCTCTGGCGCCAGCTCGGGGTGGCCCGCGTCAAGCACTTCCTCGGCCTCGCCAAGATGCGGCACACCGTCCCGGGTGCGGACGGCACGTGGGGCCTGACCCAGATCACCGCGGCCGACCAGCTCACCCTCATGAAGCTCCTCTCGACGAAGAATCCGGTGCTGAACGAGAGCTCACGTGGTTACGCCCTGGGGCTGATGGCCAAGGTCGAGGCGGACCAGAAGTGGGGGGTGCCCACAGGGGCGCCGGCGACCGCCGCGACGCATGTCAAGAACGGCTGGCTCTCCCGTGCGACCCACGGGTGGCGGGTGCACAGCGTCGGCTTCTTCACCGGGCATGGCCACGACTACGGCATGACGGTTCTCTCCAGCGGAAACAGCACGATGGGGTACGGCATCGACACTATCGAGGGCGCCTCCCATGTCATCCACCGCGATCTGAACAGCAAGGTCCGGGCGGCGGCGGGCCACTGAGCCGGGGCGCCTGAGCGGTGGCCCTTGAGCGGTTGCCCCTGAGCAGCGGCGCCTGAGCGGTGGCTCCGCTTCTCCTGAGCCGCGTTCGTGATCCGCTGATCCGCATGGCCCGGCCCCTTAGGTATGGTGTCGTTGATACCTGCTGTGCGGCGGGCCGGGCTATGCGGTACGAAGCAATCCGTATCCGAGGGCGAGTGATCATGGCGGACGAGCTGGGGCATCCGAGCCCTGAGGAAATGGACATCGGCAAGGTCCTGACGGCCCTTTCCGACCCGTTGCGCCGCCGTGTGGTGACGGAGCTGATCGCTGTCCCGGGTGAGCCGGAGCGTACCTGCGCCTCGTTCAACCTGCCGGTCTCGAAGTCGACTTGCACCCATCACTTCCGGGTGCTCCGCGAGTCGGGACTGGTGACCGACGTGGACTACGGCAACCGCCGTGGAGTGCGGCTCAGGCGGCTGGAGGTCGAGCAGCGCTTCCCCGGCCTGCTGGGTCTGCTGGCCCAGGAGGCCGGGGCTGCCCGTCCGGCTGCGTGACCTGGCGGCCCTCCCCTGAGAGACCGCGCCTTCCCCATGGAGGACCGCAGCTCTTCGCTCGTCGCGCTCCCCGCTGCCAAGGTCGCGCCCCGGCCCGCCCGTTCAGCGGCCGATGCTCCTCGGCGTGCGGCGGCGCAGCCACTCCCAGAACCTGCGGCGTGGGGGCCGGGCGATGATGTCCCCGCCGCGGGACCGCCCGGAGACATGCACGCGCAGGATGGTGGGGATGTCGGGGGTGGCGGCCGGCCGCATCTTGATGTCGCCGCTGCTGCGCTCCAGGCCGTCCACGTCGACCACGACGCCGGGCCGGGTCACCAGGATCAGATTGCCCCCGATCCGCAGGTCGACATCGATGTGCAGAGCACCGTGGGTGATCACCGCGTCGGTGAAGTCCAGCTTCGCATCGCCGAACATCAGCCGGATCTCCATGCGGAGGGGGACCAGCCAGCGACCGGTGCGGCTGACATCGCCGAAGCGCTGATCGATCCGGACCAGTTCCCTCGCCTGCGGGGGCATCGCGTCCGACGGCAAGTCGGCCGTCAGCTCGGCCAGTTGGTCGAGGGTGCGGGCCGACAGGGCTACGTCCAGGCGCTCGTCCAGCTCCGCTGCGGTGATCCGGCCGTCACCGGCGGCGACCTGCAGGATCTCGACCACCTGGTCCCGCTCACGGTCGGATGCCCGCAGACCGGGAGCGGTACTGCTCTTGGCGGAGTCGCCCGCCGGTCTCGGTTCACCCGTCATGCCCGCATTCTGGTGGACGGCCCGATGCCCTGCAACAGCGGTCAGTGAAGCGCGGTCCGGGCTCTCCGGCCAGGAGGCCCACCACGCCGGGGCCCCCAGTACGCCCGGGGCCGCCCAGTACGCCGGGGCCGCCCGGCAGGCCGAAGGCCCCGGCGGCCAACGGCCGGGGCTTCAGCGGAATCGGGGCCCGGGGGCCGGCACTACGGGACGATCCTCTGCTTGCGGAACTCGTCGAAGATGGAGAAGAACATCTGCTCGGTCTCCGCGTACTCGTGGAAACCGGCCCGACGTGACTTCGACGTGTCGGCGAACATGTCGTAGTCCAGTCCGAAGACGAAGTCGCCGAAGTTCCAGCAGGAGACCTCCTCATAGGAGTGGGTGAGACCGTACCTCGCCGACATCTCGTTCCAGAGCGCCTCCTTGTCCGCCATGACAGTGGTGAGAGACATCTGCAGGGGCGGGGCGACATCCATCTCGAAGTACGCGGCGATCTTGGGCCACATCTCCTCCCACCGGAACAGATCGCCGTTGGCGATGTTGAAGGCCTGGCCCTCACCGTTCGGATCGGTCGCCGCCCAGACCGTCGCCTTCGCGAGCAGGCCGGCGTCCGTCATCTCGAAGAGACCGGTATAGGCGCCGGTCTTTCCCGGGAACCGCAGGGGCAGCCCGAGTTCCTTGGAGATGGACGCGTACACGGCGATGACCAGGGCCAGGTTCATCGGGTTCCCGAGAGCGGCCCCGCCCACCATCGAGGGCCGGATCGCCGACCACGTCCAGGACTTCCCCCGGCTCCTGCCTTCCAGGAAGGACTGCTGGTCCACGTTGAACTCCGGGGGCATGTGCCCTGCGTCGCTCTCCCGGGCCGGTGTCTTGAACGGCCCCAGGTGTGCGCCGTAGACCTTGTACCCCTGCATCAGGCTGATGTGCCGCAGACCGGTCGCCGCCGGCTCGACCGCGTCGACGGAGTTCACCAGCATGGCGAGGTTGGGCGGTACCAGCTCGGCCCAGGTCGGCCGGTCCTGGAACGCCGCGTAGAAGATGTGTGTCACCTCGGTCAGTCCGCCCAGCTTTTCGCGGGCGTCTTCTGGGTCGAGCAGATCCACGGCGATATAGCGGATCCGTCCGGTGTCCGTGCCACCGCGCCGGGAAGCTCCGATGATCTCCCAGCCGTCGAGGCCGGCGAGGTGGTGGATGATGTCGCGGCCGACAACCCCGTTCGCCCCGATGACCAGGGCGACTCTGCGTTCCGGATTCATGGTCCTGCTCCTGAAGTTGACCGTGCACACCCGTTTGGTACGACTGAATTCGTACCTGTGCAGTGAATCACGCCTTCAGGTACGGCGCAAGCCGTACCTGCGGACAAGTGCCGTGCCAGTCAGCGCCGTTCGAGTCCGTGTCGAGGACCAGGGGTGTCCGGGGCAGGGAGGGCGAACACGACCTGTGCCCGTGTCGGCTGATCTAGAGTTCCCAGGTCAGTACCCGTCACTCGATGACCTGAGAAGGAAGCACGGATTATGCCGACTGAGACGTTCGAGTTTCAGGTGGAAGCGCGCCAGCTTCTGCAGATGATGATCCACTCGATCTACTCGAACAAGGACGTGTTCCTGCGTGAACTCGTCTCCAACGCCTCCGACGCGCTCGACAAACTTCGTATCGAAGCCCTGCGCGACGACTCCATCGGCGCCGATGTGTCGGATCTCCACATCGCCCTGGAGCCGGACGAGAAGGCTCGTACGCTCACCGTGCGCGACAACGGCATCGGTATGTCGCACGACGAAGTGGTCCAGCTCATCGGCACGATCGCGAACTCGGGCACCGCCAGGTTCCTGCAGGAGCTCAAGGAGAAGGAAGCGAAGGAAGCGGAGGGCTCCGCCGCTGCCGACGGGCTGATCGGCCAGTTCGGGGTCGGTTTCTACTCCAGCTTCATGGTGGCCGACGAGGTCACCCTGCTGACCCGTCGCGCGGGCGAGAGCCAGGGCACCCGCTGGGTGTCGACCGGTGAGGGTACGTACACCATCGAGACCGTGGATGACGCTCCGCAGGGCACCGCAGTCACCCTGCGGCTCAAGCCGGAGGACTCCGAGGACCGGCTGTACGACTACGCGTCGCCGTGGAAGATCCGGGAGATCGTCAAGCGCTACTCGGACTTCATCACCTGGCCCGTCCGGCTCGTCACCGACCCGGCGGCAGGCGACGCGGACAGCCCGGAGACGGCGGCAGCCGGTGAGGAGGGCGCCGAGGAGGCCGCCCCGGCCGGGCCCGAGACGCTGAACTCGATGAAGGCGCTCTGGGCACGCTCCCGTGACGAGG
This sequence comes from Streptomyces sp. NPDC059398, assembly GCF_042751845.1. Taxonomy (NCBI): domain Bacteria; kingdom Bacillati; phylum Actinomycetota; class Actinomycetes; order Kitasatosporales; family Streptomycetaceae; genus Streptomyces; species Streptomyces sp. NPDC059398. The sequence goes on from NZ_JBHYWP010000099.1 coordinate 30,314, forward strand.
TCACGGACGACGAGTACCACGAGCTCTACAAGCACATCAGCCACGACTGGAACAGCCCCCTCGAAATCATCAGGCTGCAGGCCGAGGGGACCTTCGAGTACCAGGCGCTGCTGTTCATCCCGGCCCACGCTCCGCAGGACCTGTTCACGCAGGGCTACCAGCGCGGTATCCAGCTGTATGTGAAGCGCGTCTTCATCATGGACGACTGCGAAGCGCTGATGCCGCCGTATCTCCGCTTCGTCAAGGGCGTCGTCGACGCACAGGACCTGTCGCTCAACGTGTCGCGTGAGATCCTCCAGCAGGACCGGCAGATCCAGCTGATGCACCGGCGGCTGGCGAAGAAGGTGCTGTCGACCGTCAAGGACATGATGTCCGGCGAGCCGGAGCGCTACGCCACGTTCTGGCGGGAGTTCGGCCGTGTCCTCAAGGAAGGACTGCTGAGCGACTTCGAGAACCGGGACGCCATCCTCGGAGTCTCCTCGTTCGCCACCACCCACAGCGAGGACGAGCCGACCACCCTGCGCCAGTACGTGGAGCGCATGAAGGACGGCCAGGAGCACATCTTCTACCTCACGGGGGAGACCCGCCAGGCCATCGAGGGCTCCCCGCACATGGAGGCGTTCCGGGCCAAGGGCATCGAGGTGCTCCTGCTCACCGATCCCGTGGACGAGGTGTGGGTCGAGGCGGTCCCCGAGTTCGACGGCAAACAGCTGCGGTCCGTCGCCAAGGGCGAGGTCGACCTCGGCACCGAGGAGGAGAAGAAGGAGGCCGGCACCGAACGCGAGAAGCAGCAGCAGGAGTTCGAGTCCCTGCTGACCTGGATGACGGCGAAGCTGAGTGAGAACGTCAAGGAGGTACGCCTCTCCTCGCGCCTCACCGTCTCACCCGCGTGCATCGTCTCGGACACCCACGATGTGACGCCCGCGCTGGAGAACATGTACCGGGCCATGGGCCAGGAAGTCCCCCACATCAAGCGCATCCTGGAACTCAACCCGGGCCACCCGCTGGTCACCGGATTGCAGAAGGCGTACGCCGGGCGGACCGACGACACCGGCCTCGACAGCCTCGAAGAGGCGGCGGAGCTGCTGCACGGTATGGCGCTGCTGGCCGAGGGCGGCGAACTGACCGATCCGGCACGCTTCGTCAAGCTGCTGGCCGACCGTCTGGAGCGCACTCTCTAGCCGCACACCGGTGCCCGGTGCCGCGACTCCGGCCGCGGCACGGGGGCGCCGGGCGTGGGGTGGGGGCCGGGTGCGGGGGCCCCAGTGGTCGGGTAGGGTGCCGGGTGCGGGGGGGCGGGGGCGGGTGCGCCCGGTGCGGGCGGG
>NZ_JBHYWP010000100.1:0-11655 GCF_042751845.1 Streptomyces sp. NPDC059398
GCGGCGGGCGGGCCCGCGCGGCCCCCTCGGGCCACCACCCCGCGCGCGGGCGCGCGTGGGGGGGCCCGCGGGCCCGGCTGGCCGACGAGGGCGGCTGCCGGATCGCGCGCGCCGTCCCCTATCTGGACCGGATGGACCTCGCGTACGCGGCGGCCGACCTGGTGGTCTGCCGGGCCGGTTCCGCCACCGTCGCCGAGCTGGCCACCACCGGGGTGCCCGCGGTCCTCGTGCCCTATCCGCACGCGCCGGGCGACCACCAGACCCACAACGCCCGCGTCCTGAGTGACGCCGGGGCGGGGGTGCTGGTCCCCGACGCGGAGACGACGGCGGAGCGCCTCGCCGATGTGGCGGGCCCGCTCCTCGCCGACCCCGCCCGGCTCGCCGCGATGAGCGGTGCGGCCGGCCCCTCCACCCATGCCCGCGCGGCGGATCTGCTTGCCGCCCGGGTCCTGTCCCACGCAAGGGAGTTCACCTCATGACCCTGTCCCCGGCCACCTCCCGCTGGCAGAACCGCACCGTCCTCGTCACCGGAGCCGAGGGCTTCATCGGCTCCACCCTGGTCGACCTGCTGGTCGAACAGGGCGCGCGGGTCCGGGCCTTCGTGCACTACAAGCCGTACGGCGAGAAGGGCCACCTCGCCCGCCATCTGGGCAGCTCCCAGGTGGAGATGGTGGCGGGCGACATCCGGGACGCAGGCCGGGTCGACGACGCCGTGGCCGGCTGCGACACGGTCTTCCACCTCGCGGCGCTGATCGGCATCCCGTACAGCTACGACGCCCCCGGCGCGTACGTCGCCACGAATGTCACCGGCACCGAGAACATCGCCGAGTCCTGCCGCAGGCACTCCGTACGGCGTCTGCTGCACACCTCGACCAGTGAGGTGTACGGGACGGCGCTCACCGCCCCGATCAGCGAACAGCACCCGCTCCAGCCGCAGTCCCCGTACTCCGCGTCCAAGATCGGTGCGGACATGATGGCGCTCTCGCACTGGCACGCGTTCGGACTTCCGGTGACGGTGGTGCGGCCCTTCAACACCTACGGACCCCGGCAGTCGGCGCGCGCCGTCATCCCCACCATCCTCGCCCAGCTCCACGCCGGAGCACGGGAGATCAGGCTCGGATCGCTCACGCCGACCCGTGACTTCACCTATGTCACGGACACGGCGCGCGGCTTCCTCGCGCTGGCGGAGTGCGACCGGGCGCTCGGCGAGAGCGTCAACCTCGGTACCGGGCAGGAGATTTCGATCGGGGAGCTGGCGCGGGAGCTGATCGCGGCATCCGGCCGGGACGCGGAGGTCGTCGTCGACCCGGCCAGGCTCCGCCCGTCGGGCAGCGAGGTCCAGCGGCTGCTGTCGGACAACTCGCGGGCCCGTGCATGGGCCGGCTGGCAGCCCGAGGTCCCGCTTGCCGAGGGGCTGAAGCGGACATCGGAGTGGATCGCGGAGAATCTGCACCTCTTCGCGGCCGACCGCTACCAGGTCTGATGCGCTGCGGACCGCTCCAGTTCTGATGCGTCGCGGGCCGCCCCAGTTCTCATGCGCGGCGGACCGCTGCCGGGTATCAGAACGGGTGGGGGCCGGGGAATCACCCGGGCTGCGCCGGGGGCGGATCCGGCGCCATGGACGGGGGCGGGGGAGGGGCCGGAGGCTCGGCGGCGGCGCTCAGCCCGGTGCAGAGCAGCAGCGTGAACTCGCGCGCCCACTCCCCGTCCACCGGTTCCGCGCTCACCAGCGCCCGGTGCACCACGGCCCCCGCGACCACGTCGAAGATCAGGTCGGTGTGCCGGGCCGCGGTCTCGGGGTCCTCCTCGAAGGGGAGTTCACCCCGGGCCTGGGCCCGCTCACGGCCGATGGTCACCAGCCGTTTCTGCCGGTCGACGATGGCCGAGCGGATCCGGGCGCGCAGCGCCTCGTCACTGATCGACTCGGCGACCACCGCCATCAGCGCGGTCTTGGTCTCAGGCCGGGCGAGGAGCGCGGCGAACTGGAGCACCACCCCCTCGATGTCGGCGGCCAGACTGCCGCGGTCGGGCAGTTCCAGCTCGTCGAAGAGGACCGCCACGGCGTCCACGACCAGTTCGTTCTTGTGCGACCAGCGCCGGTAGAGCGTCGTCTTCGCCACCCCCGCGCGGGTCGCCACATCGCCCATGGTCAGCTTCGACCAGCCCAGGTCGACCAGCGCGGCTCTCGTCGCCACGAGGATCGCGGTATCGGCCTCTGCGGAGCGTGGGCGACCCGTTCGGGTGGGCTTGCTGAGCGGCATGACCGCGACCATACCGGTCAGTAGCTCAGCCGCCGTGAGTCAGATCACGGAAAACCGGCGGAGGATTTACGCCCGTGGTTCCCGGTGGACCAGTTACGCTACGAGTCGTAGCGTAAGGAGGCGCAAGCGCGCCCCGGCCGCACGAGCACCACGCGACGACCACGCGACAACCGGGTGACAGAAGAACAGCACGAAAGAGCCATGGGCGCCAGGGTGGGGACCCTGCGCCCGTCCGGGCCCCTCACCGGGCCGACGGTCCGCGTCCGTCCCGTACGCCCCGCATCCGGCGGGGGGTGTACGGACGGGCCGGTCCCGCACCACCGGCGGATTTCGCCGACAGCTTGCTGAACGGCTTTCCTGAACGAGTGGTGGAGGGGGGAGGATGTACGTATGCAGCCTAGGAACATGTCCATGAGCGGCGTCGTCGACCTCGCCGCAGTGAAGGCCGCCGGCGAGGCCCGGCAGAAAGCGGAGCAGGCGCGGGCCGAGACCGCCAGGCAGGGCGGAGCAACTCCGGTGTCGCCCGTCTCGCTGGTGATCGATGTCGACGAGGCCGGCTTTGAGCGCGATGTCATCCAGCGCTCGGCCGAGGTCCCGGTCGTCATCGACTTCTGGGCCGAGTGGTGCGAGCCCTGCAAGCAGCTCGGCCCCCTGCTGGAGCGCCTCGCCGTCGAGTACAGCGGCCGCTTCCTGCTCGCCAAGGTCGATGTCGACGCCAACCAGATGCTGATGCAGCAGTTCGGGATCCAGGGGATCCCGGCCGTCTTCGCCGTCGTCGCCGGGCAGGCGCTGCCGCTCTTCCAGGGCGCCGCGCCGGAGGCCCAGATCCGGCAGACCCTCGACCAGCTGATCCAGGTCGGCGAGGAGCGCTTCGGCCTCACCGGGATCCCGGTCGACCCGGACGCGGAGCCGCCCGCCGCGGACGCCGAGCCCGCCGAAGCCCCGGCCGGTCCCTATGACGCGCTGCTCGAAACGGCCGTCCAGGCGCTGGACGCCAATGACTTCGACGGTGCGGTCCAGGCGTACCGCAGCGTCCTCTCGGACGACCCGGCCAACGAGGAGGCCAAGCTCGGTCTCGCCCAGGCCGAACTGCTCGGCCGGGTCAAGGACCTGGACCCGCAGCAGGTCCGGAAGGACGCGGCCGACAAGCCCGCTGACGTCCCGGCGCAGCTCGCCGCCGCCGATCTCGATCTGGTCGGTGGTCATGTCGATGACGCCTTCGGGCGTCTGGTCCAGACTGTGCAGCGCACGGCGGGCAGCGACCGCGAGGCAGCGCGGGTCCATCTGCTCCAGCTCTTCGAGGTCATCGGCTCCGAAGACCCGAGGGTGACCGCGGCGCGTTCCGCCCTGGCGCGGGTGCTGTTCTGACGCTGGTTCTGAAGGGGCGTCAGCCGTTTCTGAACAGTCATTAAACGCGCGGTGTCGGCGGGTTGCCGCTGACGATTTGGCGACACAGCGATAACCGGCGGCCGTACTTTGCCAAAGCTTGGCAATTGCGGCCGTCTGTTACTCCGAGTAAATCAAGTACGTCCTTCTGCCCGGTTATGGGCGCCTACCACCCGATGTGGCGCCGCCGTCGGCTCCACCCTGTGTGCCCGGGCGATATCGGCCGGTCGCGGTTCGGTTATCCCGGCGTTACTAGCCGGTAACGAACCCCTTGTGCCACAGCCGCGAATGCACCACGATCGGCCAGGCTCGGTCCAATAACGCACCAGCGCGGCAACCGGTCGCGGCGTGGCCGCTTGGGTCCCCACCGAGCCGGTCGGCGGCAGTGGGCGCCGGCTGCGGGACAGGGGGGTTCCTGCCACCCGGCGGGGCCTGTCCAGCGGTTGCGCGAAGGCGTGGCCAGTGGTTGTCGCTCGGGGGTGATCGCCGGTGCTTCGGACGCGGTTCGCGCTTCTGAACCGGGCGCTCTCCTTCCCGAGGACGTAGCACTTCTCCCATCCCAGGACGGGCTTCGAACCCGATCCGGAGATGTACGTCCGAGAAGGAGGAAACTAAGTGAGTTCCCAGGTACGTGGCGGAACCAGATGGAAGCGGTTCGCGCTTGTCATGGTGCCTAGCGTGGTCGCCACCGCTGCGGTGGGCGTCGGCCTCGCGCAGGGTGCGCTCGCCGCTTCGTTCAGCGTGTCGGGTCAGAGCTTCAAGGTCAGTGCCGACAGCCTGGACGGGCACGACTTCCGTCAGTACGGAAGCGTCGCGACAGGCAAGTCGCTGGACGGCAAGAACGCCGCTCACGCGGTGGCCGTGTCGGGGTTCAGCAGGGCGAAGATCCAGAACCTGTGTCAGTCGGTGGTCACGCCGAACCTGCCGTTCGGCCTGGGCGACATCACGCTCCAGCTGCGCGCGGGCACCGACTCGAAGAGGCCGGTCGTAGCCAAGGATCTCTACATCGACGTAGCGGACCTCAAGGCTGACGCCGACTTCAGGCACATCGACATCGGTGTCGCGGCGAAGGACTCCGGCATCCAGCCGGGTACCGAGAGCAAGGTCAACGGGAACGGCTTCTCGCAGCGAGCCGACAGGGCCGTGCTGACGAATGTGAAGCAGACGGCGTGGGCGACCACGGCCGGCACCTTCAAGCTCAGCAACCTGACCCTGAAGCTGAAGCACGGGACCGGCGCCGGAAACGAGTGCTACTGAGCACGCCAGGGCGGCCGGGAGGCGGGCTGTTCAGTCTCCTGGCCGCCCGACCCTCTTCACTTTTCACAGCAACACCGGTACCAGGGAGCTGTTTTCCATGAGCGCCGAGTCCACAGGTTCCCGCGATTTCTCCTACTGGAGGCTTCGCTTCCGCGCCTGGCGGGGGAGCCGACCCTTCTGGGCGGGCCTGTTCACCGTGCTGGGTGGCGTACCGATCGCCTACTTCCCGTACGCCAATATGCATCTCGGGAATGTGACGCTCGCGATGTCCACCACGGCGGGCTCCGGGTCGCTGATCATCGGTGTCCTGCTCGTGACACTGGGCCTGACGATGTGGTTCCACGGCGTTGTGCGGGTGTTCGCGGGAATAGCGACGATCCTGCTCGCGCTGATCTCGCTCCCGGTGGCCAACATCGGCGGTTTCATCATCGGCTTCCTGCTGTCGATGATCGGCGGGGCGCTCTCGCTCTCCTGGGCCCCCGCGAAGCCGGAGGCCGATCCGGCGGTGCCCGCCCAGGGCGGCTCCGAGGGCGGGACTCCGTACGGAAGCGTGCCCGGAGGCACCGCTCCCGCGGACGACTTCTCTCCTTTCGGCCACGCTCCGGCCGTCCCTGAGCAGAAGTCGGCCGGATATGACAAGGACACGACAGTGGATGCCAACGGTGGGAGGCACCGTGCGGGGTGACGAAGCGCAGCTGAGTACCACCGAAGGCGACGACTACCGGGAGAGAAGAGGCGGCCGTCACGCGGCCCCCCGGAAGTCGCTGCTGACGAAGCTGCACATACCCGCGAGCAAGGCGATAGCCCTGGCGGCCATGCCCACCGCGGTGTTCGTCGGGATGGGACTCACCCCCAAGCTGGCGATGGCCGACGACCACGGCGACATCCCGTTCGCGGCCGGCCCGTGTGTGTCCCGTTCGGACGACCCGAGCCCCTCGGCGAAGCCGTCGGACTCGCCGAGCCCGTCGGACAGCGCGTCGGACAAGGACGCGAAGGACGACAAGGCCAAGAAGGACGCCGAGACCAAGAAGGACGACAAGTCCGCGGACGCCTCGGACACTCCGTCCCCCTCGGCCACTCCATCGGCGGACGAGAACGGTGCGGCCAAGAAGTTGGGCTCTACGTCCGGTTCCTCCGCCTCGGACCACGGCACCCCTTCGTCCAGCCCCTCGCCGTCCGCTTCGGAGACGAAGAACCCGCTGGACCCGCTGGGTGTGGGTGACGCGCTCAAGCACCTGTTCAACCCGGACAAGGACAAGGCGAGTTCGTCCGCTGACCCGTCCTCCTCCACATCGTCCAAGAAGTCCGGGGAGACAGCGGCGGAGAAGAAGGCCGCGGAGAAGAAGGCCGCGGAGAAGAAGGCGGCCGAGAAAAAGGCCGCCGAGAAGAAGGCCGCCGACAAGAAGGCAGCGGACACCGCCGGGAAGACGGTCGACGAGGTCACGGGCGCGGCGAAGACCACGGCCGACAAGACCGCCGAGAAGATCCGCGAGGCCGCAGCCGAGGCGGGCAAGCCGGTCAAGGAACTCCCCGCGGACGCCAAGGGCCTGGACCCGAAGAAGGACACGGCCGTCCCGGACGGTGCCAAGCCGTCCTACCCGTGCCCCACCGCCGACCCGAAGGCGCTCGCGGCGGCCGACGAGGAGAAAGGCATCCCCGCGCTGCCCGACGACCCGTGGACGCTGAAGAGCTCGATGCTGACCCTCAACGGCCTTGACTACAAGGGCATCGTCGAGGTCCGGACGGGCAGCGGCAAGATCAAGAAGGTCCTGAAGTTCACCGCGTCCTCGCTTGACATCAAGGACCTGCACCAGATGACCGTCGGCCCGAACGGGTCGACCGGCCATGTGCAGGCAGCGTCGGGCTCGACGTCGACCATCCGCGACGGCCAGGTCACGATGTACACGGAGTCGCTGAAGGGCAACCTCTTCGGCCTCATCCCGATCACGTTCAGCCCCGATACGCCGCCGCCGATCAACGTACCGTTCGCGTTCTTCACCAACGTCACGGTCAAGCAGGCAGGGCAGTTCGGCGGCACGCTCCATGTGCCGGGACTCCACAACTACTTCACCGGCGCCTGACCCGCCGGAGCGAGAACTTCCGGGAGCCGCGGAAACGGCTGTGGCCCGCCCCTCGAAACGGAGGGGCGGGTCACAGCCGTATGCGGGCGGAACCGCCGCGGGGCACCGGGCAACCGCGCGGCCGGCCTGTGCGGCAGAATCACCGGAGCCGTGCACATGTCCAGTGGCGCGGCCGGGGCCCGCGCCACCGGGTGGCGGGCGGGAAGCGTGGGGAGTGAGCGGTGGGGGCTGTCGACGGCTGCCGGACGTCGGACGATGACGGCGGGCCCGCCGGGCGCACACCGCGGGGGCCTGTCGGCCGGATACCGCGCAGGTCCGTCGGGCGTACACCGCGCGGGCCTGTCGGCCGCATACCGGATGGATCCTCCGGGCGCACAGCGCGCGGGCACGCCGACCGCATACCGGATGAGTCCGCCGGGCGTACACCACGAGAGCCCGGCGACCGAATACCACCGCACCTTGCCCCGCCCCGACCCGCCCCGAACCGCCTCACCCCGACCCGCTTCACCGCCTACGGGAAGGACCTGCTGCGCGGCGAGTGGCGCCGGATCGTGGGCGAGCCCGTGCGGACGCTCGGACGGCGCGGGGTGCCGGGGGTCGCGCTGGGGGTGCTGGCCGTCCTCGCGGTGATCGTCGTGCATGAGCTGATACGGACCCACGCGGGCGCCACCGCGATACGGCTGACCGGCGAGGTCCGGGCCGATCTGCCCCTCCCGTTGGTCCTGTTGCGTACGCCGGTCTCCCTGGTCCTCACGGACCCCGGGCTGCCCGTCTGGGCGGGACTGCCCAAGCTGTTCCTCGCCTTCGCGCTCGCCGAACTCGTCGTCGGCCGCACCCGCACCCTGCTGCTGGCCTGCGGTACGTCCCTCGCGGGCACTCTCGGCGCCCGCGCGATGATCGCGCTGGGGCACGGCCCGCTGGGGCTGCCGCCCGAGACCGCGCATGTACTCGACACCGGCCCCTCCGCCGCCGTGGCCGGGCTCTTCACCTATCTGGCCGTGGTCCGGCGCGCCCCGGTGCTGGCCGCGCTGACCACCGGGGTGATCGTCGTCCAGTCGGTGCTCCGGCCGAACCTCGCGGGGCGCGAGCACCTGCTGGCCATAGGGGTCGCGCTGGTCGTCGGGGTGGCCGCCTTGGTCCGCTCCCGGCAGACGGGGGCGGGTGGCGAGCCGGCCGCGGCCCTGGCGGGGTGACGGGGTTCCGGGGCACCTCGGGCGTATTCTCCGGGCCGCCGGACATTCCCGCCGGGACACTCCCGCCGACCCCCACGAGGCCACGATGCGAAAGATCATCCTGATGATGTCGGTGTCCCTGGACGGGTACATCGAGGGGCCGGGTCGCGACATCAGCTGGCACCGGGTCGACGACGAACTCCACCGCCACTTCAACGCGTACCTGGCGACCGTGGGCGGCTTCCTCGACGGCCGGGTGACCCATGAGCTGATGGCCGGCTACTGGCCGACCGCGGACGCCGACCCGGCCGGCAGTGAGCCGGTGAAGGAGTTCGCCGCCATCTGGCGCGAGATGCCCAAGATCGTGTACTCCAGGACCCTGGAGCGGGCCGGCTGGAACACCACCGTCGTACGGGAGGTGATCCCGGCCGAGGTGCGGGCGCTCAAGAACCGGCCGGGCGGGGACCTGTCGCTCGGCGGCGCCGGTCTCGCCGCCTCCTTCATGGCGCACGGGCTGATCGACGAGTTCCGTATCTACGTCCACCCCGTGATCGTCGGCGATGGCACCCCGCTCTTCCCCGTGGCCGGGTCCACCGTCGGCCTCGACCTGGCCGAGTCCCGTGTCTTCGGTAACGGCGTCGTGCTGCTGCACTACCGGCGGGCGGGTGAACCGGCCCCGGAGTGACCGGGCACCGGACTGCGGTGGCCGACGGTGCCGTGCGGTACGGGGCGCTGCGTACGGGGCGTGCCGTACGCACCGTCGATGCCGTGCGTACGGGGAGTTGCCGTGCGGCCGGACGGTGTGGTCGGGTCGCACGGCGCCGAGGGCAGCCGGAGTGGCCGCACGGGGCAATGGGGCTGCCCCCCAGCCTGGTGACACGACGTCACGCCCTTGACTAGTGTCCGGCGCGTGAGCATCTGGACTTCTCTGGAGCCTGCGTCCACCACCGTGGACCCCGGCAGTACGGCCACCGTGCGGCTTCGGCTGCGCAACACGGGCGACGTCGTGGACGAGTACCGGTGCGTACCCGTCGGTGACCTCGCCCCGTACGTGACCGTCGAACCACCGACCATCCGTCTCTTCCCCGGCACCACCGGCACCGTGACCCTCACGTTCGCCCCGCCGCGCACCCCCGACGCCATCGCGGGACCCAACCCGTACGGCATCCAGGTCATCCCGACCGAGCACCCCGAGGCGACCACCGTCCCCGAGGGCAACGTCACGATCACCCCGTTCTCCGAGATCCGCGCGGAGCTCGTCCCGCACACCGTCAAGGGCCGCTTCCGCGGACGCCCCAAGCTCGCGATCGACAACCTCGGCAACACCAAACTCACCGCCTCCGTCAACGGCAGTGAGAACGGCGACCAGCTCACGTACGAGATGTACCCGGCCAACGTCCAGATCGAGCCGGGCCGCGCCGCCTTCGTGAAAGCCACCCTCCGGCCCCGCCAGATCATCTGGTTCGGCCGCAAACAGGACCGCCCGTACAAGCTCGCCATCCAGCGCTCGGGCACCAAACCCCTGGACGTCGACGGCACTTACGTCCAGCGCGGCTTCCTGCCCCGCTGGCTCGCCACCCTCTTCGCGGTCTTCATGGCCGTCGCCATCGTCTTCGTCATGTACTGGTTCACCCACAAACCCCAGGTCGCCACCCGCGCCACCGAGAAACTCCAGCAAGCGGGCGTCGCACTCCCCACACCCACCCCGACACCCAACCTGCCCACACCTTCGGATCCGCCGCCCTCACCGGACGCCCCCAAGCCGGGCGCAGGCGGCGACAGCGCCGGGGCCGGAGGCAACGGCAGCGGTGGAGGCGGCGGCGCGCCCAAGAAGAAGGATCCGGCGGACCTGAAGCATGTTCTGATCCGGAACGCGGTGACCAAGCTCTGCGCCGACCTCCCCGGCAGGGACAAGGGCAAGATCAACGGTCCGGTCACCGAGAACGACTGCGCCCCTCCGGAAACGGACAACCAGGTCTGGGATTTCGAGATCCATTACGCGCACGGCGGCCCGAACGACCACAGCCTCTTCACGATCCGCAACACCAATGATCATCTCTGCATGGACCTGGGTGAGTACGGGGCCAGGCCGGCGGGGACACCGGTCGCCGAGTTCACCTGTGACGGCACCAAGGCCGACAACCAGCTGTGGTGGATGGAGAAACAGTCGGACGGCCACTACTACCTCCACAACTACCTGAGCAAAGACCTCTGTCTGAGCGTCAAGGGCGAGAGTTTCCTCAGCCAGTCCTCCGACGAGAACCGCCTCACGATCGATCAGTGCAACACCGATGACCGTGAGTGGGACATCCTCAAGGCATCCCCGGGGTTCTAGGGTCCCTCCGGGAACGTCCGCCGCGCGGGGCCGGTCTCTCGGCAGCGGGCCGGGGGCGTGGCTCCCGTACGTCCGTCCCGCCGGTCGGGGGCGCGTCACTGCGCGTGGGCTACGCTGTGCGGCCATGCATACCGGGACGGCATCGCGCCACTCACGGACAGGTGACCCGGTGCTCCGCTGAGCGCCGTACGGGCCGGTGCGGGCCCGCTGTCCTGCCGGGGACCGTGCGCTGCCGCGCGGGCTCCGCCTCCGTCGTGTTGATCACAGGCTCAACTCATCAACCACGACAGGAGAGTTCATGCCCATCGAAACACTGGAGATCCCCACCCCGGACGGTCCGGCCGACGCCTTCGCCGCCTTCCCCGACCACGGCGGGCGGCACCCGGGGGTGCTGATGTACGCGGACGGCTTCGGCATCCGGCCCGTACTGCGGGAGATGGCCCGCGAACTGGCCGGGCACGGGTACTACGTGCTCGTCCCCCATCTCTTCTACCGGCACGGTCCGGCCCCGCTGATCGACCTTCCCGAGCACATCGGAGAGGAGGCGAGGGCCGGGGTGTTCGCCCAGCTGATGCCGTTGATCGAGGCGCACACCGCCGACCGCGCACTGCGGGACGCCGCCGCCTACCTCGCGTTCCTCACCACCCGGCCCGAGGTGGCCGCCGGGCCGGTCGGAGTGACCGGCTACTGCATCGGCGGTCTCCTGGCGGTGCGCACCGCCGCGGCCCACCCCGGGCGGGTGGCCGCCGTCGCCGCGTTCCACGGTCCCGTGGGCGCGGCCGGGGCCGACGTCCTCGCCGGGATCACAGCCCGGATCCACTTCGGCCATGCCGAGAGCGACCTGACACCGGAGGCCCTGGGCGAGCTGAACCGGGTCCTGGACACGGCGGGGGCCGACTACACCTCCGAGATCTACCCCGGCACGGTCCACGGCTTCACCATGTCCGACACCGACTCCTTCGACCCCGCCGGACTGCGGCGCCACTGGGACCGCCTGCTCCCCCTCCTCGACGGAACCCTGACCGGCAGCTGAGGCCCCCGGCGGCTCGGGCCCGGCACTGAGGCCGACAGCTGAAAGGCCCACAGCTGAAGGGCCCGCAGCCTGGGCCAACGGCGGGGGGGCGCCCCCCCCCGGGGGCCGGGGGGGGGGGCGCCCGGGCGGC